>CAIUQV010000243.1 GCA_903901375.1 uncultured Ignavibacteriota bacterium | reverse complement strand
GAAAAATGGAAGCGATAGCGAAACTCTGAACGTTGTTTATGTCACTGATGATAATGGAATTCTGATTGACGATATAAGAAGCCGCGAACTTCTGCTCGCACCGCTCGAAAAGAAAATCAGCGATGTAATGGACAGCAAGTTCCTCTACCTGAAAACATATCAGGACCTTGACGAAGCAATCGATTTGTTCCGAAAGAATGCAAGAACCGTTCTGCCCGTTATTGACGATACCGGTTTACTGATTGGGATTGTTACCATAGATGATATTCTGAACGTTGCTCAGCGTGAAGATACACGCGAAATGCAAAACCTTGGAGGTACCGAAGCTCTCGATGAACCTTATATGTCAACACCTTTATTGCAGATGGTGAAAAAGCGTGCAGTCTGGCTTGTGATACTTTTTATCGGCGAGATGCTCACCGCAACTGCTATGGGCTTTTTCGAAAATGAAATTGCAAAGGCAGTGGTACTTGCTCTTTTTATCCCGCTTATCATTTCAAGCGGAGGTAATTCAGGCTCGCAGGCAACTTCCCTTATTATCAGAGCTATGGCCCTGAGGGAGGTTACTCTTTCTGACTGGTGGAAAATAATGAAAAGGGAAGTGATGTCTGGCTTACTGCTCGGTGCCATTCTTGGCATCATAGGATTTATAAGGATTTCCGTCTGGTCAGCATTTTCAAACGTCTATGGCGAGCACTGGATGCTTATAGCATTCACAGTCGGCTTTTCTCTCGTGCTTGTTGTTCTGTGGGGAACACTTTCCGGTTCAATGCTCCCTATAATATTAAGAAAGCTTAAGTTCGATCCTGCAAAATCTTCCGCTCCTTTTGTCGCAACACTCGTAGACGTTACCGGACTTGTGATTTATTTCCTCGTGGCAATAATATTCTTAAGCGGTACTTTATTATAATTTATGAATTGTCATCCCCGCATGTTTTAGGCGGGGATCTATTTTATACCCCGCCAATTCACTCTGTCACTTTGTTACTAAGGATACATCTTTATTTCACCGCCGTCTATTCCGCCCCACTCTACCACAGTAAATCCTTTTCTCGTAAATTCTTTTATCACAGGTGCTTTCAGCTCTGTCATTGTACTTATCGGCTTAAAGAAGAAGTTCAGCCTCAGCAGTGTTTCCGGTTTCGGCTCAATAACTAAATCCATATTCTCAGAAAGAAATTTATTGTCAAGTATTCTTATGTCGTAGTACTTTGCCTTTCTTAATTTTACTAGCCAGTATTCTTTAAACTGTTCCGTCTCTTTCGTGTTCAGTCCAAGTTTTGGCAGGTATTCTTCAAACCATTCTTTGAGCTTTGCATATTCCACTATCCATCCTTCATTCGGAAGCTCCACTTTGTTCAGGTCAGCTTCGTAAAAAAGGTAATCGTACTTATTATTAATAAGACCTGTCGGAGATGCGTTTACGTTCCAGCCCGTTCCGTATTCCGGGTCTGTGTATGTAAGTTTCCCGTTTACGTTTACTTTTACAGAAACGTTCATCTGTTCTGTCGGATACAAATACACTGCCGGTTTTTTCACTGGCATCGGGTCAGGTTCTCCTGAATAGCAAATCTTTTTGTACGTGTCAACCAGCGTTCCCTCAAGTACGTACTTGCTGTCTATCGTAAAAGTGATTCCGTTCTTTGCCGCATCAATTGCTTCTTCAGGACTGTCAGCATAAAACCTGCACGAAGTTTTATTAAACTTACTGTAGTTCTTTTTGAAACCTTTGCATCCCGATGCAAAGAATCCCAGCACTGCATTCTTTTCGTAACTGCCGAAATTTTCTGCCTGTGAAATCTTTAATATCTGAATTTCTACTAAATAACCTTCACTGACTTTTGGATACACTGTAATAAGACTTTTTTCAACAAGCGTGTAACCTTCTATCTCTGCACTCTTGTATTTTGACGCAGGAATACCTTTGACAATCATGCCGTAAAGCGAATCATAGTTGTCGCATAAAATAACCTTGTTGTCATCTGTCTGTGAATATGAAAATTTAAAAGTAACTGCGCAAAGCAGTAATCCAAGAAATAATATATTAAGTTTTTTCATGATGATTAAGTATTTATTAATTTATACTATTAGTGTATAAATATGTTCCTATGCAAATTAATCATAAGGCGCACAACTAACAATAAATTATAAATTCACAGGTTAGACAGACAATACCCTTTTCCAATTTTTCTTCACTTTTCGGGAACTTTTTAGAACCTGCGATGTTTATATTTATATCTGATTTATCAGGATTATATGTTTTCTCTTACAGAGAAACATGCAGCCTAAATTCAGATATTGATAAAGCAATTAATCTTTGTTTTATCATCTCTTTATGACACTTCAATACACCCTTAATACACCATACATACATCCTATACACACTTGATATACATCTTAATTTGTATTAAATTTAGTCAAACTTTGTCTTATCAAAGCAAAAGGAATGGTTTGGCTATTGTCGGTTTTCTTCAGCCAGAGCCACAGGTTTTTATAAATCAAAAACCATCGGAGGTTTAATAATGGCAATTAATAATAAACAGGTTCTCGGACATCCGAGCGGAAAGATTGGCAATCTTGTTTACAGGGATTACAAGGGCAGGAATACCGCTTCTATCAGACCGAAGAAGTATAAACAGACAAAATCCGAAAAGCTCAAATCAGAAAGAAGTCTTTTCGCACGCCGCATTTACCTTTGCAAGATGCTCAATCAGTCTCCGATGCTGAATCATCTCTGGAGCGTGTCAAAATCACCCGGGTCTTATCCTTTCCATAAAATTTTCAAGCATTGTTATACGTACGTAAAAAGTGATTATATAAGCAGCAATATTTCTCTCCTTCCCGATAAAAAATATCAGGGAGAGTTCCTGAATTTCAGAATTGATGAGAATTCCTTTTCCTTGGAATTTAAACCAAAGAAAGATGTATGCGATGTCTTTCAGCCGCCATACGTATTCATTGCCTTTATCTATATGTACTCTCCCGTTGATGAAAATGCTGCCGATAAAGAAGCCTACGTCCTGCTTGAAGAAGAGGCAAGAGGAATTGAACTCGTAAAGAACGAACCCGTTACTCATAATTTCAGAATCGGAAAATCAAATTTTGATATAATAAATAAATTCAACAAAATATTCGTCGCTCCCGCATTCGTCGGAAAGAAAAGTAATAATAAATCTGTCTGGGTTAAAAGTATGGGGTATTTTATAAAAGGGAAACAGGAACCTCCATCTAAATCAAACCCCGAAGTAAAGAAGGATTCAGACGAACCATACAGAACTTTCATCATTAAAACGAAGTAAGACTTATATAATTATAGTACATTCGCTTCCTTTCTGTAATTGAAATTACACATTTACAGCAGTAAAATCCTTTTCTCAAAATGAGACTACAAATTAATTGATTTCTTTTAAATTTTCAGTGAATATTTGTCAGTCGCAATTATTTCATTAAATTAACCTGCAACACGGTTAATTTTTATCGCACTTTATAATCGCTCTTCACAAAGTTTCAAATTCAATTCTCAAAATGAGAGTATGAGTCTCAAAATGAGACTTTTATAACCTGCTAAATGCTTAAAATTAAACAATAACGCAAGAAATACTGTGGCACGGCATTTGTAGTATATATAGTAAATTTTAAAAACTAAATAAAAGGAGAAATTTAAATGAAGGCAATAAAAGAATTTACAGGCGCAGACATCAGCTTCTTGGTTGGTATTTTAATGGTCGTCAGTATGTTAGTAGTCGGTTTCATAATTAAATAATTTAAACTTTAAAAACTTAAACAATAAAGGACAATAAAAATGAAAGCAATAAAACAATTCACGGGCGCAGACATAAGTTTCATGGTCGGAATATTGATGGTAGTCAGTATGCTTGTAGCAGGTTTCATAATTAAATAAATTTTAAAAACTAAAGTATTATAATTAATGAAAACAATAAAACAATTCACGGGGGTGGACAT
>CAIUQV010000242.1 GCA_903901375.1 uncultured Ignavibacteriota bacterium | reverse complement strand
TTTTCCTTACCCATGTGGGCAAGGAAAAATCCTGTGATAGAAATTAACGATGCAACGAATGCAACGTATATTAGGAGTTTTCCGACCATTTACCTTTTATAAGTTTAATTTAAAGATTTGAAGATTTTTTAACATCTTCACCCTTGCCCTCATACTTTGAAGGACATTTAGTTAGTATTTCCTTCGCATAAAACACATCATCTTTCACTTTACCTTTTGCAACTATCATCGTTGCAATATCAAAATTATTTGGTTTTGCTCCGTCGAGTATAACCTTCATTTCGGTATTTGCATCATCCTTCATGTAAAAAGTAAACGTACTTTTCTCAGGATCGTATTTGGTTTCTTTATCCTTCTGCCAGACGCCCTTAACCTCTACCGTCTTAAGCTTCTTCTGTGCTTCGGCAAACGAAGCATAATCAATCTTGTTGTCCATAAAGGACATAAAGCCAACTACGACGAAGACAACTACAATTACTGCTGCAATTGTTATTTTGATTTTGCTTGTCATTTTTCTTCTCCTTCGAGTTTCTTTAAGTTTCTGTCTATTTTAAATAAATATATGAATAATCCTGCCCAGATGATTAATGCAATCAGGAGGACAATATACATAGCATTCTGTTCTAAAAAATCGTGCATAATTTAAATATTGTTTTTTTGAATTCTGTTAAACCTTAATTTTTCCATTCTGATTTTCACGTTTAAAATCCAGAAGAATAATAAAGTGAAACTAAACAGGGAAAATAAAAATATTGATAACATCACAGGGTTCATGGTTATCTTCCCGCGTGAATCTACTATTGTATCCGCAGGATGCAGAGATTCCACTATTCGCGGCATTATGAATATGAAAAACGGTACCGTAACAAAGGCAATTATTGCGTAGACAGATGCAAGTTTTGCTTTTTGTTCATAATTATCAATTGCCGAACGAAGCGAAAAATATGCACCGTAAATAAGCAAAAGTATAAATATTGAAGTCTCGCGCGGATCCCAGTTCCAGTATGAACCCCAGTTAAACTTTGCCCATAAAGAACCCGTGACTGTTGCAAGAATTGTAAATAAAAAACCTACTTCTGCTGCTGAATTTGACCTGATATCGTGTACAAGTTCCTTTTTCCGTAAATACTGAACAGAGTTTATCATAGAAAGAAAAAATGACAATACTGCAATCCATGAAAGTGGCACGTGCAGATATATAATCCTTGCCTTATCGTATAATCCCGGAATTGTAGGAATCGGAACAAGAAATGTTCCGATTAATACTATTGTTATACAGATTAATACAGCAAATTTATAAATGTTATTCATTTATGCGTTAGTCCTTAGGAATCTCTCTACCCATACTTGTGTATATTTCCTCAATCTGGGTCTTATTTCTTTGTGCTTCTGCATTAGATGGATCTAACTCAAGTACTCTTCTGTAATGTTTAAGTGCAGGTTTATATTTCTTCTTTGGGCTCAGGTTTGCATCGAACATCAGATAATTACCCGCAGTCATATGCTTTGCAATAAGGTCTTTCTTTAAATTGTTATCTTTTGAATAATTATTTTCAAAATCATAAGCTGCTTTTGAAAGCTCATCAGCTTTTTTATCCTGTGCATCGTCGCCTGCCATATCTGTCTGATTTCCCTTCATATCTCCATTTTCACCCTGATTCATATTCTGGTGAGGATTTTCTGTTCCGGGTTTTACCGGTGGCATAGTTTTGTTTTCAGTAGTTGATTTTTTCTCTTCCATTTTAGAGCAGCCTGCTAATAAAGCTACAAATAGTGTCAATAACAGTAATTTTTTCATTTTTATAATAAATTAGTTAAATTTTTAATATGCAAATATAGTTAAAAGATACTTCATTTTCTGTAAATAATAACACTTTAAACCATATTTTAGTTACAATAAAATCTTAAAGTTTTCTTTAAATTTATCGTTTAAAGCGTATTTTGAGTATTTACAAGAAGTTATCAAAACCCCGCTTAATTTACGTTAAGCGGGGTTCAAAATTAGAAATGATGAATAAGTTTATTTACTAAAATCAACAATTCCGTTTATATGTCTCGATTTGTTTTTAAATGTACCATTCTGGTTAATTACACCGCCATGGCAAAGATAACACTGATTCAGGTTAGGATAGAATGTCGGATGTGTACCTCCGGGTAGTGGATTTCCTGTCGTTGCATTTCCATGACAGGTTCCGCAAGCACCGGAACTAGGATTGTTAAATACAGGTGATGCACTTTGATTGCCGTTTTTAAACATCCCGTGGCAATAAACACTCGAGCATGTCTGTGTTTCCCTGCTCCATACAGGATTTGGCGTCACGCCATCTGTTACTGTTTTTGCAAGGTCTCCGAATACGATAGTTGCAAATGCCTGATTATCCTTTGAAATATGATTCGGATCATCAAACGAGGTAACAGGTTTATGGCATTCAATACACTCTACTACAGCTGAATTTCTCTGTGTAGAATCTGTTATCAGATGTTTAACGTGTGCTCCAACTCCCTGCTCTGTATTCAGCATATTTCCGTTTAATGATTTCGGCGGATAAATATGATTGTCATCACCGTGACAGGTGTTACAGGCTTCAGGGCCATTAGTATGGCAGTTTAAACAGGAAACTCCTGATGTACCGCCGCTATAATCGCCGCCATGACAGGACTTACAGCTTCTTATGTTGAAATTTAAAGCTGCCATAGACTTGCCGTGGAAATCAGGCGATGACGGGTCACCCCATCCTGCAGCGTGTGTCTGCACATCGGGTACCACAGTCAGGTTATCCTTCACTTCACTGCATCCGTAAAGGAATACACCGAAACTTACAAGAACCAATGAATAGATTAAAAATATTTTTTTCATACTCATAATAATTTACTTTAATTTTCCGTGACAATAACCGCAGAAGCCGGTACCGGAAATACCATCCGGTCTTGCATTTGCATCAGTGTGGCACGTATAACACACTGATCCCTTTGTTTTATGCCAGTTTCCGTTTTCATCTTTCATATATCCAAAATCATGTGTTTTCGGATTCGTTCCCTTGATTCCATCATTATCAAAATGACACCTGACGCATGTCGGGTCTGCACCGTTTACACTATGACAGGATTCACATGATTCCATATCACGCTTTGCTAATTCTGAATGCAATCCGCCGCCTGTACCAACACCAAAAGTCTTAAAGTTTGCAAGATAATGATTCTTTGGCATTAATCCTGTTTGAAGGTTTCCACCGTTCTGGTGACATGATGCGCAGAAATCCACAGGGTCATGACAGGTTTTACATTCAAAGCTTTTTTGCCTTGCATCCAAACCGTGTGTAAACTGATAATTAAGGTCGTGTACAGTCGTAAGCTTTTGTAACGAAGCTCTGTCTGTCCTTGTTGCAAAATCCTTTGAATAATATGGAGCATAGAAATTGCCCTTATTGTTTTCGCCTTTATACTTTGCAGGCTGGTGACAGTTCTCACAGAAGAAGTTTGAATGGCACATCATACAGTTACTGTTGTTATTACCCGTTGCCGCATCATAAATCAGTTTGTGCTCATTCAAATAATTTGAGTTCAAATGATCTTTCGGTTTAAGGTTTGTCAGGTTTGTATGACAGGCTTCACAGTTGTTCACTTGCTTTGTTCCGTTATGGCATGTATAACAATTTTCCATATTCGGAAAACCTCCGTTAACCGCATCTGCAGCATATTTTACCTTGTCAAGCCCGGTATGGCATTGTGTACATTCCATCTTCTGAGCGACATGCTTCTTATGTGCAAATATAATTTCCTTGTTCACCGGCGCAAATGATTTAAAGATTCCGCCGAAGTGACATTGTGTACAGTTCTTCTGATCCTTTACGTCGTGACAACCTGAACAGTCTGCCATCTTTGGGTTAAGATTATCAGATACCTTTGAGGATTCAAGAGCACCTTTATGACAATCTTTACAGGCAGCACCGACATCTTTGGATAAGTGAAACTGATGGTTAAACTTTATAATGTCTTTATTGCTTACTGCGCTCACATTAACTTTTTCAGAATTACTGAAAATATTAGTTAAACTCTTATTTTTGGAAACATAAGCAGTGAGCGATACAAACAATATTGCACTACTTAAAAATACTATATAAAACTTTTTTAAACTCATAATATATTATGCTTATGTTGTTAATTAAAATTACTAAAGAGCCAGTAGTTTATTCCTAAAAGGAATCTTGTGTCAAATTTATATATCTCATTCGTCATAAACTGTCCCTGGGCATCAACAGAGAAACGGCTGACAGGCCTGTAAGTCAGACCGAGTGTACCACCGAATACATCTGTTTTGTCACTGCTGTAATTACCAAGATTATATCTTGAATAATTTATGCTGGATGTAAGCGCCAGCTTTGTTTTGAGAATTTCATGATTATAATAGGCAAATGCTCCTTCCGATTCGCCTGCATAACCGGTATACTTGGTTATACCTAAACCGTAAGATGCTCCCGATAAACCAAGCTGGAATTTCAGTGAATTATCTTTTTCATAGATAACCCCGCCGAAACGACCATAAATATTCACGTCTGTTCCGAGAAGCTTGGTAGAATAATCAAGACCACCCTGTATTTCCTGGTATTTAAGATAATTGAATACCCAGAAAATTGTGTTTACACTTAACTGAGGCTCTTTGTAGAAATATCCTACAGAGAACTTTATTTTATCGTTAAGTGCAAATATGCCGTTGAATTCACCTTTGTAAAATTTCTTCTTGTTAAAGTCATAATATGCTCTGCCATAAAGGTTATGCTTTTTCATTAACCTGTATGTAAGGTCAACACCGCCGTATTGATCTGCGCGTGACTCAGTTTCTATTAAGACATCTTTCTGATTGAAATTTTCATCAGGACGAATTGTCCAGTATGGATCTACAGCTCTTTGCTTATTAGCATAACTTAATCCAACTGATAAATCCTTTACACCATAGTAAAGAAACTGACCGCCTGCAAGAAAATTCTCTGTTAACTTTTTATTGTAACCTTCAAAATCATAAGCAAGAGGTGTCAGATATCCGCCAAAACCAATTATCTGATATTCTTTTCTTTCTCCAAATTTTAATTTAAAGTGTGCTCCGTCTATAGTACCTCTGCCGGAACCACCCGAAACATACTGTCTGCCTAATTTTAGATCCAGTACGTTGAATAAATTACTGCCTTTTAAATAGGCATCATAAAATCTGTAAGAAAATCCTCTGCCATTTTTCTTTACAACGTCCTCATCCGTCTGAACTGATGTGCTTAATGTCCATTTGTTACCAAAATTAAAATCAAATGCTAAATTCTGATAACCCGTTAGATGCGTCGTATAAGTTGCACTTGTACCCGCCGCAGGAACTTCATCAAGCCTTTTCCACGTATAGAAAGTGTTATTAAATCTTAAATTTAATGATTGTGAAAATCCTGTTGACAGAAATGCAAATAACAAAACGAACGTAACTAGTATTAATTTCCTCATAATATGAAGTAATTTTTTATAAAAATAAATCTTAAGATTTAAAAAGAAGGTCATATTAAAAATATGACCTTCACATTAATTACAATTAACTGCCTTTAGGGTGTTTTATCTTTGCCCACATTTCGTCGTATTTGAATTCTTTGAATGTAGGACTTTCTGAATTATGGCAGCCTTTGCAGAGTGCATCTCCGGCTCCGACTACTAATCCGTTTTCAACTGCTTTTGCTTTGTCTTTCATAATAGACATTGCCTTGTACTCTGAGCCTGCACCATGACAGGTTTCGCACTGAACTCCCTGGGTTTTATCGAATGTTTCGGTAAACTCCGCAGGATCAAGATCTTTACCCAGAACGTGGCATTTTATGCAGGCTGGTGTCTCACTTGCCTTGGATGAAAAACCTTTATCTTTGGCAATCTTATCTGCCTCAGGTGTCTCTAATGTCTTCCATGCATTTGAATGCTTGGAATTCTGCCAGATATCAAGTTGCTTACCGGATGCATCGGACTTGTGGCACGGTGAACATTTGGCTACACCAACGTACTTGAACTGACCTGCGTTATCCGATGGGATAACGGAGAACGAGAACAAAAACATTCCGACGAATAACGTCAGACTAACAGTGATGAAAATTTTCTTTTTCATTTTGTTTGGTTTAGTTTAAGTTAATTAAATATAGTTTTTATTATTATAAAATTAAATTCAATATAATGTTTCTTTGTATCCGTTTTGTAACATTAACTTAGTATTTAACTTCCTATTTATTAAACTTCAAAAACAATCAGGTGTTCCTTGTTTTCCTTTAAATCTTAATTCCTTATCAATGACTTTTTTCGCCGAAAAATGGGAATATCTTATCGAATAAATACAACAGTATAAATGGTACAAGTATTATCAGAAAAGATACTATTAATCCTTCTTTATCAAGTAAACCCGGAAAGTACTCCGTAAAACCGCGCATACTCTTTGATACCAGCTGACCTCCGATAACTACATTCCAGCGCATAAACAACACCTGAAGCAGAAGCATCACAGAAGATATCCAGATTATCAGATTCTTTATTGCTGTGCTTTTAAATTTATACAAAGAAGTCAAAGTCAGCAATAAAAACGGCACTATTGAAAGCAGTCCAATCTGCATGTATATATATGAAAACTTTAACTTTCCCTGCATTAAATGTTTCAGTATAGCCCATCTTTCAGTGTTCTCATAAGATATTGAAAGTACTTCCATTAGTTCAAGCGTTACCGCAATAATCATAAAACCCCATAACCATTTAGCCATTAAATCCAGACAATCCTGATCTACCATCTTCTTCCTGAGCCAGTGTACAAACTGGTACAAAAATATCAGGACTGATAGTCCCGATACAATTGCTGAGAATATAAAAATGATAAACATTAGAGGTGTAGACCACCATGGATTTGCTTTTATCGAACCGAATAAAAAGCCGACATATCCGTGCAGTATACAGGCAATTGGAATACCAAACCCCGCTAATACTATTACAAGTTTTTTGTTTATCTTTTTGATATTTTCGTTATCGCTGGCATTTCCCAGTAATACTATTAAGTATATTGTTTTAGCAAAACCCTTAGCATCATTGTATTTATTAATTAAATCACTCCTGTAGCTGAACCAGATTTCAAGAACGACTATTATCATATAGAATGAATATATGAAACCAAAACCGCTCATTGCGGAACTGAAATTCGGTGTTAGCATTATAAAAAATGCTCTCTCTGGTCTGCCAAGATGGTTTAACAACGGAACTGTGGCAAATAACAGAAATGCAAGCGAGGATACTAATGCAAACCTTGCTACGGTCTTTAATTTTTCCATATTAAAAACATGGTAGAAAGATGAAACTATAAACGCACCCGCAACCATACCCGTTATGTACGGGTAAAGTACTATCATTACCGTCCATGTTATGTGGTATTCGTTTGGAAAAATATAATTGCCTATTGTTTCCATTATTTAACCTCCTTGTCAAGCCCGATGTAATAACATTTCGGATTGGTTCCTAAATCAGGTTTTAAAAGACCGTACCTTCTCTGATGAAGAATTTTATTAATCTTACTGTTCGGGTCTTTAAGGTTGCCGTATATTCTTGCACTTCTTGGACATGAATTTACACAGGCAGGAGCTAATCCCTTGTGTATCCTGTGATAACATAGCGTACATTTATCCGCTACACCTCTGTGCTCATCAATATAACGCGAACCATAAGGACACGCCTGCACACAATATCCGCATCCTACACAGTGCTTCTGATCTACAAGTATCACATTATCTGGCGATTTATAAGCTGCACCCACAGGACATACCTGAGTGCATGGTGAATCATAACAATGATTGCATAATTTTGGAACAAAGAATGCCTTTACTATATCGCCGGTTTGCGAATCATCTTTATCAAATCCTTCAATTGCACCCTTCGGTGAATCAACTACTACATTCTCATCTTTTGTAATCTCATATCTCTCCACCCAGGTTCTGAAATAAGTATCAGGAACATTGTTTTCTACCTTGCACGCTCTGACACAGGAACCGCAGCCTATACATCTTGTCGTATCAACAATATAACCCCAGTCAAACTTAAGCAAATCTTCATAACTGTTCACTTCGATATCGGTTTCGGTTTTTGCAAAACCAAAGAAAGAACCAACTAGCACTCCTGCCGTTCCTATTAAACTAAGCTTAATAAACTGACGCCTTTCAAATTTTTCCATTTTGCTCATTGTTTAATTTATTAATGGCATTGTTTACAAAATTCTTCTTTGTGACAGTTTCCACAAAGTGCCTTTCCTTTCTGCGAAACCACTTCTTTATGGGTTTCATCAAACCCCTTCGGATGCGGCATCGGTATCTTGTGGCAATTCATACATGCACCCGCCTTGTGACAAGTTTCACACGACGATTGATTCTTTGCACCAAATGTCGGATGAAGTTTTCTCCAGTTCTGACTATGAGATGCTGGTTTAGTTTTTGAATGACAGTTCGAACAATCGTTAGTTGAATGACATCCTTTGCAAACTTCAAGCTGTCCTGCCACAAAATTCTTATGCTCGGGTACCCAGTTTTTTGAATGTGGATTTTCTCTGAAGTTTACATCCATTGCATGGATTTTATCCACGTGGCAGTTCAGACAGATTTTCTCGTCTCTTTTTGGAACAATCTTGGAATTCCCTATATGTGTTGGCCATTCAATTTTCGGAGGATACTTTTCATCTTTGAATGGTTTCTTCTCATGGCAAAGTAAACAAAACTTTGCATTACCATTCTTGTAAATTCTTCCTGTGTTTTCGTTTTCCTTATGATACAGATGACAGGTTCTGCATTCTACATAATTATGATGAGGACGCTCGTTAAAACTCTTTACCACAGAAGAGTGGCAGTCGTTGCATTCAAATATCGCTGGATGGTCAACAACTTCTTTGAAACTCTTCTCGGGTTTTTTATCGTGACACTCAGTACACCTGTATACTATAGGATGTATTCTTGCATCTCTTACGGAAGTCAGCATAAATACAGGCTGATGAGGACTGTGACACTCAACGCACTTTGTTTTTATATCGGGAACATTTAGAAACTTATAATGTTCTTCCTGATTTATCTGTGGAAAATCAGAAGGCCTTGCTTTTAATTTCTTGTGACAGAATAAACATCCTTCAAGTTTGTATTCCTTCGGTAGAGTTGCCTGTTCTTTTGTAATCTGTTTCGCACTGTCACCGCCGTTGTGATAAATAACATGTGAATTCCCAGCACCGTGGCAGTCTACACAAGGCACACTGAAATGGGCATCTTTCTCGTGAAGCTGAAATATATCTGCATGGCATTTCGCACAGGTACTTATGTTCTGGTTAACAACTTGCTGTTTCTGAAGTTCACTTACAGCATTCCATCTGTAGTGACCATGTTCGCCAAAACTTTCCGGCATTAAAATATACCGTGCTAAAAAACCAATGATAACAACAGTCACTATTATAACAGCGACAGTTATTATATGTTTTTTATCTTTCATGCTATTATCTATTTAAAATTTAGACAGTTTTTGAAAACTTACTTCATCTTCTTTAAAAGCTTAATTTTTTCAGACAACAGAGAACTTATCAGTTCATTATTATGTACATAAAGACTCGGATTTGAATTTATCAGTGTTATTATTTTCTTTGTATCGTTTATAGTGGTTTTATCAGCTTCGTTAAGCTCTTTATTCTTTACTTCACTAATAAGACTCTCCGCCTCCCTTACCTGTGAATTGATTTCTTTCTTCCAGTCATTCATTGTATTTGAATAACCTGCATCGTGACACTTTGCACAGATTTTAGAATCGGGTTTTACTATCGTTGATGAAACCAGATGGCAGTCGTTGCACTTCGTCCCGCCTTCTTTCATTATATCCGGTTGATTCTTTCCGTTCAGAGTTCCGTTATATGTCTGCGATTGTAACTGATGGCAGGTATTACAGGATTCATTATTTTTTGCATTATTATGATGACACGTATTACAACTGCTTTCTGTTATGATAAGCTGTCCGTGTTTGATTTCATTTGTATGACATTTATTGCATTGCAGTTTTTGCTTAACTATATGTACGTTATGTGAAAATGCCTTCCCAAACACTTTTGTATTAATCTCCTGTATACCGGCATGGCAATTGTAGCACTCATTCGGTACGAATTCAGAATTTGATTTGAATTCAGGCAGCTTCTTCGTAGACCCTACCATCGTTAATGCTTCATTCATAATTCCGTAACTTCCAATCAGAAGTTTATCCGCAAACTGTATGTTATGAACACTCTTACCGATATCCACAATTTTAATGTTATGCGCTGCCTCATCTAATTTTAAAAGTGCTTCATTTTTTCTGTTACTTCCGGATGAATTTACAATGCTCTTTGCAGTTGCAAAAATAGATTTAATTGTTGCTAATCTCTTTATTGAAGAATTTTCCCATTGTTTAATCAGCTTTCCATATCCTTCTCCGTGGCATTTGTCACAGGCACTCTTGCTTGCTTTAGAAGTATTTATGTTCATTCTGTCAGTTTCGTGAAGTACGTGGCAACCCTTGCAGTTTATACCGCTTACATACATTGAACTCGGGGATTTTTCTGTATTGTATCCGTTTTCACCGGCAAACAGACTAACCTGCGATGTATGTGCTCCTGTATGACAGCTCTGGCAATCGGGCGGTGCATTTGCATCCATTTTCTCTATCTTGTGTTTAATCGGTGTATGACAGTACATACAGTTCATACTGTGCTTTGCAATGTGAGTTTTATGCATGAACTCAACATCGTTATACTTATCCATCTTGTTATCTTCAAAATGACACTGGAAACATCTTTCCTTTCCTACTTCGCCCTTACCGTTGATTACATTAGTATGACAGCTGTTGCATTCCATATCATTTTTTACAACCACATTGTGATTATACTTCATTGCTGCCAGCTGTTCCTGTGTTTTTCCTTTCAGATTATGACAGGTCTGGCAATTAGCTAATTTGTCATATTTGTGTTCAGGATCGTCTGACTTATGGAAATGACAGTTAAAACAGGTTCCGTATGTAACCTGCATATGAGAACCCTGAACTATCTGCGAGTGACAGCTTGTACATTTTAATTTCTTGCCTCTTCTTAATTCCGACAGGTGATGTTTGTGATTAAACAATATTCCTTTTGTCTCATACACCGTATCCTGAATTGACTGATTTACGTGACAGCCTTCTCTCGAGCAGGTGTTATCAGGAATATCAGCCCATGGTTTTCTTTTCTTGTATGATGTCGAAACATAGCTTACTATCTGTACCAAACCGTTTAACTTTCCCTTTATTTTTCCTTCAAGCCCTGGTTCAAAGTGACATTGAACGCACTGAATTTTATTATGCGACGAAGATTTCCAGCTGTTATAAAACGGTTCCATATAATGACACGTAGGACAAAAACTCGGCCTCGATGTATATTCTGCCGTTGCCGCTAACACTATAACAAAAATCACAAAATAGATTCCTGAGAAAAGTAAAAACCTTTTAAAACCTGTTACGTTTTTAAAAAATCTTCTTTTCTTAACTTTCTTTTCTTCTTCCATAATATTGTTTTTAAAATTACAAACTGCAGAATCAATCTGCAGTTATCTAAAAATCTATTTTAAAGCTAAAATTAAAACTATTCTTTATGTTGTTGCGCTTCTATTTCTTCCAGCTCAAGCGGATGTTCATTTTCCATCTGATGCCGTGTCAAATATCCGGTGAACCATGCTTTATTCATCGGTGCAACATCCGGGTTCAGAAATATGAAATAAAAGTGCCACACTAATATTGCCAGTGAAGCTAATATTGCCTCATACCAGTGTATCGCCGTCGCAATATCCATCCCGTAAATATTTATTATCGGCAGAAAATAATTCTGGAACCATAGAACACTACCCGTCGCACCCATAACTAACGTACCCCACACTACTGCCCAGTACTCAGCTTTTTCAATATAACTGAACCTGCCAAGTTTCGGCCTTTCATCCCTCTTACCGGTTATGTAACCTAATGACTGAAATAAATCAGTAAGATCTTTCTTGTAAAACCAGAGGTCTGAAACTAATTTTCTTCCGCGTTTTGTAAATATGATATAAAACAAATGATATATTGAAGCTCCTGTCATCAGCACAGCCGCTATCCTGTGGACAAGACCCCTTAATTCAAAAGCATTTTTTCCTAAAAAGAACATTGTCCATTTTACCCAGAATGCCTCTGGATATTTCAGTGCAAATCCTGTAAATACCAGTGTTATAAATGTTGAGAGGAGTAAAAAATGCTGAATCCTCTCGTTCAAAGTCATTCTTAAATATTTTTCTTCTGATGCCATTACTATTTTCCTGCCTTTTTCTCTTTTAATTTTCTGCGGTAATCTAATATATTATGCAATACCATTCCTCCTATAACACCAACTATCATAAGTATATAAAACCTTGTAATCCAGAACAGCAAAGGATTGTCGTTCTGCGCTTGTAAAATATGTATCTTGGTATTTAAGAAAACATTGTCCGCACCAGGGTGACATTTACCGCAGGTTTGCCCAAGGTTTCTTTTGTTTATGCTCGAAAGTGTATCAGATGAAGGTCTGATGTTATGATTTCCATGACAGCTTCCGCAGGATGCTGCTTTGCTCGAACCGCCTCTTACTGCAAGTCCATGAAAACTTTCGTTATAATTTGTAGCAACGTTTGGTAAGTTATTGTTGCGAACCAGTTCAACAGATGCATGGCAGTTTGAACAAAGTTTAACGATTCCTCTTTGCTTAGTTCCCTGATCTTTGCCAAGTGAATCTGTTTCTACTATTTGATGTGCTCCGTGACAATTGTTACAAGTAGGTGAATCAGAATTTTCCTTTGTCATTAATGAAGTATGATGTATACTTCCCGAATAATCCTGTTTCTGCTGTACGTGACACCCCGACTGTCCGCAGGTAACATCAACATTTTTCTTGTTAATCTGTGATTCAGGATCTGAAGCTTTTTTCATTTCATGCGGACCGTGACAATTACTGCACGTCGCAGCTTTAATGTTGCCGTTCTTTAATGCTATGTAATGGAAACTCTTCTTGTAATCATTTAGGTGTGTTTCCTTGTTTACGTTCA
>CAIUQV010000241.1 GCA_903901375.1 uncultured Ignavibacteriota bacterium | reverse complement strand
CTTTGTCATAAAAAGTAGCCCTTTTTATCTTTATACTACGGTTACATTACTTATGAGGCAACGAACGTATTTCTGCAATACCCTTGGTTACATTCTTTTTGACGCAATGCGGGAATATTCTATGATTTGTTTTATCGTTTATTATAGATACTAATTTAGCTAAATTTGCACAATTTTAAATAAACGAATATATATTGAAGAAAATTATTTCAGTTGTAGGTGCAAGACCAAATTTTATGAAAATGGCTCCCTTACACAAGGAATTGCTTAAACATAAGAAGAAAGTACTTCATAAGATTGTTCATACCGGTCAGCATTACGACAAACAACTTTCTGAGATTTTCTTTAAACAACTCGGACTTCCTAAACCCCATATTAATCTTGGTGTTGGGTCAGGCTCACACGCAGAACAGACTGCAGAAACAATGGTTAAATTTGAGAAAGTTGTTCTGAAGGAAAAACCTGACCTGGTTTTAGTTTATGGTGATATAAACTCAACTCTCGCAGCTTCCATCGTCTGTGCAAAGATTCTGCAAAATGGCAAACCTGTACCCGTTGCCCACATCGAAGCAGGACTTAGAAGCTTCGACAGAAATATGCCCGAAGAAATCAACAGGATTGTTACTGATTCACTCGCGAATTATCTTTTCGTTCCCGAAGAAGACGGTATGATTAATTTACAGAATAGCGGAATACATAAAAACAGTATATTTTTCGTCGGCAATATTATGATTGACTCACTGGTAGGTTATTTACCGCTCGCTATGAAATCGAAAATACTAAAAGAGATTTGTGTATCAAAAAGAAATTATGCACTTGTTACGTTGCACAGACCTTCTAACGTGGACTCAAAATCAAGCTTTCTGAAAATTATTAATATCTTTAAGAGTATTAACAGATTAAATCCTCAAATCGATATCGTATTCCCTGTTCATCCCAGAACTATTAAAATGATTGAGAAATTTAATCTGTATAAAGAACTGGATAATGTAAAAAACCTGATCATCAGTGAACCAATAGGATACATTGATTTCCTATCTTTAACTGCTAATTCAAAATTTGTAATCACAGACTCAGGCGGCATTCAGGAGGAAACTTCATTCTTAAACATTCCATGTCTGACGTTAAGGGAAAATACTGAAAGACCAATTACGATTAAACACGGCTCGAATGTACTTTGCGGAAGCTGCGAAAATAAAATTGTTTCTGAAATTAATAAGATTCTTAAGGGTAATGCTAAAAACAGACGCAAGTTGAAATTCTATGACGGCAAAACCGCTTCCCGTATTGCAGCTATTATCTTTTCTAAAATTCTGAATAACTGACTTTGACTGACAAAAGACTCGGGAAAATCATTACCAGGATAGAAGATTCTTTCGGTGAGAAAAGAAAAGCTCTTAAACATCAGCCGGATTTGATGGATGTATTGATTGCTACAAAACTATCTCAGAATACTACTGATAAAACTTCTTACATTGCTTTTAATAATCTGAAGAATGATTTTAAAAACTGGGAAGAAGTTATGAATTCGTCTCTCGGTAAAATCAGAAAGTCGATTAAAGTTTGCGGTATGGCAAATACCAAATCAGCTGACATTAAAGAAATGCTGAATGCTGTTTATAAAAAATCAGGGAAATTATCCTTAAATCATCTGAATAAAATGTCTGACGATGAAGTCTTTGATGAACTTACACAGTACAAAGGATTTGGTAAAAAAACAGTTTCCTGTGTTCTTGCATTCGGTATGGGAAGAGATGTCTTCCCTGTTGATACACATATACACAGAATATTAAACAGAATAGGAATAATTAACACAAGAACACCCGATGAAACTTTTGAAATATCTAAAGAAATTATTCCGGATAAGCATAAAGCATCATTCCACACAAATTTAATTCGCTTTGGAAGAAATGTATGCAGAGCAATAAATCCTAAATGTTTTGATTGTATTATAAAAGATTTATGCGGGTTTAAACCAAAAATAATGTCTGAAACAAAACAGACATCAAAAGAAAACAATTTTATAATATTAGAGAATATCTGAAGTGAAAATTAACAAAGACGATGTAAGAAAAATTCTTGTAATTAAATTCGGCGGCATTGGTGACGTGCTTATGTCAACTCCTGTACTACCAAATTTAAGAGAGTATTTTCCAAATGCCCATATTGATTATCTTACGCTTATTAAGAATCGCGATGTGTTAATGGACAATCATTACATCGACAGAGTTTTGACATTCGATTCAAGAATTGATAAATCCTGGGACCTGCTGAGACATATTCGTAATAAGGATTATAACCTTGTTATCGATCTTTTTGGAAATCCGAGAACAGCTTTGCTGACTTATTTAACAGGTGCTAAATACAGAATAGGTTTTAAATTCAGAGGCAGAAAATACGCTTACAACATTAAGATTGTCGGCAGAGGCGGCGAAGTTCATAACAGCGATTTCAATCTCGATGCTCTGCTAAAATCGGGTATTCCTGTTGTTTCCAAAAAATTAAACCTCTCTGTTAATGTTGTTCACAAGGAATATTCTGATAAATTCATAAAAGATAATCATCTTGAAAATGAGTTTCTTGTCGGCTTAGCCATTACCGGTGGCTGGGAATCCAAAAGATACAAGATTAAAGATTATATCACTTTAATAGAATTAATAGTTAAAAAATACAAAGTGAAGTTCCTCATCCTCTGGGGAAATAAAAATGAATTTAAATATGCACAGGAAATAAAGAAAGCACATCCGGAATCGACTTATATCATTCCCGACAGCCCAATAAGATACCTGGCTTCAATTATTAAATCCTGTAAGATAGTAATAGGTAATGATTCAGGACCGTTGCATCTTGCCGGAGCTGTGGAAGTACCTGTTCTGGGAATATACGGTCCCACAAACCCTAAACTCCAGGGACCCTATGGAGAACATAACGTAACTGTTGAGAATACTAAACTGGACTGTCTCCATTGCAATCTACTGGAATGCAATATAGGAAATGTTTGTATGACTGAATTATCAAAAGATACAATTCTTGAAAAGTTTGAAGAGTTAATCAGAAAGAATAATCTGAAAATTCAGAAGGTATAGATGCCAAAGAGAATTTTAATAGTGCGGACGGACAGAGTTGGTGATGTTGTCATGATTACAGCAATTCCCCGTGAGATAAAAAAAGCGTTCCCCGATGCATTTGTTGCCACTTTAACTCAGCCGAACAGTGCAAGGATACTTGAGAACAATCCTTACATAGATGAAATTATTACAGATGATTTATCTAAAGAATCTTTCTGGAAAGTTGTTAAAAAAATCAAATCTCTGAAATTTGATTTCGGCCTCCTGATTCATCCTACCGAAAGAGCTGCGTATCAAATGTTCTGGGGAAGAGTAAAACAGAGAATAGGTGTCGGCAGAATTCTCTATGAAGTCATAACGCTTATGAAAAGCGTTTCACGTAACAATTACACTCCGTTAAGGCATGAAGCGGATTATTGTATGGACCTGGCACGGAAAATCGGAATTAATACTGACAATTATCAGCCGGAGATATTTGTATTAGATCAGGAAAAGGATGAAATTAATAATTATCTTCTTTCAAAAAATATCACTCAAAATGCATTTAAGATAATCTTCCATACAGGTTCAAAAAACTCTGCTCCGAACTGGAGCGAGGACAAATATTTTGAACTGCTTACTAAAATTTTAAATAAGTATCCCGGTAATAATTTTGTTATTCTGCTCACTGCATACGAAATGACACAGGAGTTTAAGATCAGAATAAAACAGCTTAACGACAATAGAATTATAGATATATCAGACGACATTAACGATTTAAGAAAGTTAATTAAAATTATCTCAGTGGCTGACTTAATGATTTGTTCCTCTACAGGACCTATACACATTGCTGATGCTCTTGACAGAAAGTGCATCGGCATTCATTGCCAGCGTCCGATGAACTGCTCCAAACACTGGGGAGTTATAAATAAGAAATCAATTAACCTTGAAGTTTCAAAAGTATATTGCGATTCTAACTGCAGCAGCGACAAAAAGTCTTGCAGCATTGAAAATGGAATCGCAACTGAAGAAGTTTTAAAAAATATCATTATATAATATGGAATTTAAAGATTTGAAAATACCAACATGCAAAAAGTTCTCAGGATATAAGCCCTGCAAACCATACTACAACTGTCTCGAAAGCGGCTGTGCAATGGATGAAGAAGGAAAGATGGGAACAAAGATTCTTATCGTCTCACTCGATGCATTAGGTAACGTTCTCGATAATACACCAATACTTCCTGCATTGAAAAGGAAGTTCCCTGTCAGCACTATTCACTGGATGACTATGCCAAACGCAGAAAAGATTCTTTTCAACAATGAATATATAGACAAACTTTTCTTATGGTCTGATGAAAGCCGTATGATTGCAAGAAACATTGAATATGATTTTGTTATGAATGCAGATAAATCGGATTATGCCTGTGCTTTCACAAACGAAGTGAAAGCTAAACGGAAACTCGGATTCCTGT
>CAIUQV010000240.1 GCA_903901375.1 uncultured Ignavibacteriota bacterium | reverse complement strand
GCAAGAGCTTACAGGTTTGCCAATAAGAATGAAGAATCTATTAAAGCATACGAAGAAATACTGAAAATAGACCCTGAGCATAAGGAATCGCTCGAAATGATTAAAGCTTTAAACGCCAAAATCAAAGGTAATTAACTATATTTTTGTTTATCTTTTAATTAAATTATGCGGTTAATCAATGTTGATTAATCGCATATTTTTTGACACATGGAAAAAATTATTAAATACATAGAGTCGAATAAGGACAGGTACCTTGAGGAACTTAAAGATTTTCTCAGAATTCCCTCAATAAGTAATGAAGAAGCCCATAAAGCTGATGTTGTAAAAGCAGCTGTCTGGCTTGAAAATCACTTAAAAGGTATAGGATTGGATAATGTTAAGGTTTTTGAGACTGAAGGACATCCTATAGTTTATGCTGACTGGTTAAAAGCAGGTAATAATGTTCCTACTGTTCTTGTATATGGTCATTACGACGTTCAGCCCGTAGACCCTCTGGAACTGTGGACTGACCCTCCTTTTGAGCCTGTTGTAAAAGGTTCAAAGATATATGCAAGAGGTTCTGCAGACGATAAAGGACAGATTTTTATTCATATTAAGAGTCTTGAGGCTCACTTAAAGAACAACGGTAAACTTCCAATCAACGTCAAAGTTATCTTTGAAGGTGAAGAGGAAATTGGAAGTGAGAATCTGCATAAGTTTATTGAAGTTCAAAAGGATATGCTGAAATCAGATTATGTAGTTATTTCTGATACTTCTATGTACACGGATAATTTACCTTCAATATGTTACGGATTAAGAGGTCTTTGTTTTATGCAGATTGATCTTGTAGGTCCTAACCGTGATTTACATTCAGGTTCTTTTGGTGGCGGTGTAAACAATCCGATAAATGTTCTTGCAGAAATGATAAATAAACTGAAAGACGATAAAGGTAAGATTTTAATTGACGGTTTTTACGATGACGTTGAAAAATTAACTGATAATGAAAGAGCAGAATTCAAAAGACTTCCTTTCGATGAAAAAGAGTATATGAAAGACCTTGAAGTGGAAGAGCTTTTTGGCGAAGAAGGTTACACAACTGTTGAAAGAGTTTCTGCACGTCCGACGCTTGACTGTAATGGTATCTGGGGCGGTTATCAGGGACAGGGTGCTAAAACCGTTCTGCCTTCTGTAGCAGGTGCAAAAGTATCTATGAGATTAGTACCAAATCAGGATCCCGATAAGATTGCAGAGTTGTTTGAAAAATACATTAATAAGATTGCTCCAAAATCAGTAAAGATGAAAGTTACTTCTTTACATGGCGGTAAACCTTCTGTTACTGCAATCGACACTCCTGCAATCAAAGCAGCAGTGGATTCCCTAAAAAAGGGATTCGGAGTTGACCCTGTTTTCTTTAAAGAAGGCGGTTCTATTCCAATCGTTAACTCATTCAAGGAAGTTCTTGGAGCAGACGGTATTTTACTTGGATTTGGATTGCCCGATGACAATATTCATTCACCCAATGAGAAGTTTGACTTAAACAATTTTTATAAAGGAATAAGCACAGTAGCTTATTATTACGAAGAATTATCAAAAATTAAATAAATATGGCAAAAGTAGTAAAGAGCAAAAAGACAAAGACAGCCGAAATATTACATCTTTCTCTTACTAATAAGAATTATATGATTATTGGTCTGGGAATACTGTTAATTATCGTAGGTTATGTATTTATGGCAGAAAACTCAGTAGATGGTTTCCTTCCTACTGTAGTAGCACCAATTTTACTCGTACTTGGTTACATCGTTGTTGTACCATTCGGAATCCTTTTCAAAGATAAAAGTGCCGAAGTAGAAACAGTAGAAACACAGGAAACAGCAGCAACGGGAACTAAAAACATAAAAACGAAGTAATATTCATATAGGGAATGAAACGGCTTCGACGGACTGAATAGATGGTCGGAACAGCATTCAGTGATCCCGGCAGTCACTTTAAACGGCTGGAAAAAATTTAAACGCAGAAAATAATTACGCATTAGCAGCTTAATTGCTGTTACATTTACAGAGTACGCCTCCTGTCCGGACTCTGATAAATGTCGCAAGACGGGATAGGCTTACAGGATGTCCGGTAATGTAAGTTGAAACTAATCGGAATAGGGGACAAAGGTTTGTCAGTTTAGACTGCGTTCCCGAGATTCAAAAATTGACTAAGTTTGTAGATGTTCTGATGGTCTTCTTTTCGGACCCGGGTTCGACTCCCGGCATTTCCACTTGTAAATTAAAAAGGGGACTTACGTCCCCTTTTTTAATATCATTTATATCTTATCTTTTCCTTTTATTCATTTGTTTCTGTTGTTCCTGCATTCTTGTCATAAATCTCGAAATAATTCCAGGCTTGGATGGCTTAATCTCTTCTTCCTTCGGAGGTCTTATATGTGTAGTATAATACTGCTGACCTATTGATAACAGGTTAAATATAAAATAGTAAAGGTTCAGTCCTGCAGGGAAGCTGAAGAACAGGAGTGTCATCATTATAGGCATAATATAAACCATGCTCTTTTGCTTTGGGTCAGTAACAGTCATCTTTTGCTGTATAAACATCGTAATACCCATCAGTGTTGCAAGTCCGGAAATCTGGTCAATTCCGAATAAAGGAATCTTAAACGGTAAATGGAACAGTATATCAGGAGCTGCCAAGTCTTTTATCCACCAGATAAACTCTGCCTGTCTTAACTCTATGGTTGAACGGAATACACCGAACAAAGCATACAGAATAGGCATCTGAAGCAGTAATGGCAGGCAACCACCCATAGGATTTATACCTTCATCTTTGTAGAGCTTCATCATTGCTGTATTCAGCTTTGCTGGGTCATCTTTATACTTTGCCTTCAGTTCCGTCATCTTAGGATTCAGCGTAGACATCTTACGCATTGAAGTCATTTGCTTCTTTGTAAGTGGATTCAGAACAATCTTAAGCACGATTGCGAAAATGATAATTACCAGTCCCCAGTTCGGAATGAACATATGAAGGAAATTAAAGAACGGAATAATTGCATACTGTGCAATCGGTCTTACAAGCCAGTCAAGAGAGAACCTCATTGTTTTCTCGAGGTTCATATCGTAAGCTTTTAAAATCTTATAGTCTATCGGTGAAAGCAGAATCTTGAACGTAGATTTCTCAAGAGCATCATTCTTTATATCCATTTTGACTGCCACGGAGAAAAGACTCTTTGAACCTTCATCAGGAAGATGTATCTTGTTACCTGTCAGGTAAGCACCATCACCTTTACGTGAGAAAGGAATTAAGAAAACGCCAAAATATTTATTACGGGTAGAAACATAATCAAGGTTTCCGTTAGCATCAAACTTAAGTTCTTTGTTGAAATCTGAAGCTGTCATCTGTTCAAGTTCACCACCCATATATGAGAATGCTTCGGAGAACTGGGCTTCCTCATCAGAACGGCGTTCAGTAAGGTTTAGCGAAGAACCCCATACAACCTGATATTTATTGTCAGCTATAAACTTTACAGGATTGGTAAACTCAAAATCTACTTTAAATTCATAAGTATCGGGAACAAACGTGTATGTTTTTATAATCTTCGATGTGGAATCACCGTTAACATTAAGCGTATATTTAAGAGAAAAACTCTTTTGTTTTGATACATCCACAGGACTTACTTCTGTATTGACCTGAGTGAAAACCAAATCTTTAGTGTTTATAAGTTTACCGTCTTTAGAAGTAAACATCAGATTAAGTTCTCTTTCTTTCTGCCAGTCAACAAGCTGAACAGGTTTTCCGTCCCAGGTCTTGAACTCTTTCATAAATGCTTTTTTCAGAGCACCGCCATAGCTTGTAAACTCAAAGCTGTACTTCTCATTCTCAACTATAAAAAACCTTTCATATCCTTTAAGGGAATCAGCAGAGAACTGTACAGTATTCTTATGAAAAAGAATGCCGAATTCATCTGAATTGTTTTTTGAAACTGCAGAATCCTTCTTTTCGGTTACGACTTTATTATTGTTAAGCTTTGCAGAATTGGAGTCTGCAACGTTTTCAGTGTTTTGTTTCGGAGGCTGAACGGGTTTCTGCATCTTTGATGTGTATACCATCCAGGCAACTAAAATTATACCTATTACTACAAATCCTATAACAGATTTTTTATCCATCTATATTGTCTTTAGTGTTTTTATTAATTTGAAAAATCCTGAAACCCTTTTCAGGAACGTTATCAATTCCTCCTTCGAAGAACGGATTACACTTTAATATTCTTTTAATTCCAAGATAGCTTCCTTTGAAAAACCCGTGAACTTTGAGCGCTTCAACAAAATAGTTTGAACAGGTAGGGTAATACCTGCATGAGGGCGGAAACAGAGGGGATATAACGTACTGGTATATTTTTATTATACCTATCATTAAGTACTTCATCCTCTTTCCGCAGCAATCCTGATTTTGTCAAAGAGCAATTTCATATCTCCCGTAAAGAGCTGAAACCCGTTCTTATACAGAAAATCAATTGACTTAGTCTGTGAATCGTTTATAGTAATTATAAACGATATATTCCTTTCTAAATTAAAAGATTTCAGAAGATGTTTCTCCAGTCTGAAAGCTTCTTTCATAAGTCTTTTAATCCTGTTTCTGACGAATGCTTTCTTCACTTTCTTTTTAGAAACAGTAAAGCCCACTTTATAAATTTGTGGGCTTATAATTTTATCGTCAAACTGTAAAAAGCATTTTAAATATCTTGTTTCAATTATCTTAGATTTTATGAAGATTCTTTTAAACGATTCATAACCTCTAATTATTTCATCTTTTCCTAATGTACAGTCAAATTTTGATTCGTTTGACATCTATGCTGCAAAAACTACGATCTTGTGAATTCGTCGCTGACAGTAAGCTTCTTGCGGCCTTTTGCTCTTCTGCTTGCAAGAACTTTTCTGCCGTTTTTAGTAGCCATTCTTTCACGAAATCCGTGTTTATTCTTTCTTTTCGTATT
>CAIUQV010000239.1 GCA_903901375.1 uncultured Ignavibacteriota bacterium | reverse complement strand
TTTACTCGTTTCTGACCAGGGCTCGTATGCATACATTAAAAACGGTAAAGGACGTACAGATTTCTTTAACAGCGTTAGTCCTGAAATTACTGAATTCGGTGGTAACTATGGTTTGATTTCTCTCGGAGCTTTCGCAGGATACTCAATTTTCTTCAACGATAAAAAAGCAATGGAAACATCTTACCTTGCATTCGAGTCATTTCTCACGTCAAGTATATGGGTAGTCGGTATTAAGTGGATTGCAGGAAGACAAAGACCAAGTGCACAGGAAGAATCACGCTCGGCTAACGGCGGTAAATGGTATGGTCCTGTAGCTTACGTAAGAACAAATCCAAAGAAATCAATCACTAATTTCGATGCTTTCCCCTCAGGTCATACTGCTACGGCATTTTCTATAGCAACCGTCATCGCTAAACAGTACGATGAAACACTCGTAGTTCCTGTTCTGTCATACGCAGCTGCATCTATTGTCGGTATTACAAGAATTGCAGAAAGCACTCACTGGGCTTCCGATGTTTTTGTAGGCGCAATTATAGGATATCTTACAGCAACTCAGATTGTGCACGATAATCCGTCTCAGTACACAAGAGACCACCGTACAAAAGTGAATACTAAATCAAAACTCAAAACAAGCTTTTCGCTCGGTATGTACGAAAACTCGCCGGCACTCGTTTTTAAAGCAACGTTTTAATTATTCCTGCTAAGTTCTTCCCTGTAATCTGCATCATCTTCCTTAAGTGTATTGCTTATAAACTTAACAGAATAATCAGGATTAAAAACACGAAGCTGTCCGTTCGTATTTATTATATTTATTACTCCGTCCGGACTTACTAATACCATATCGTCACTGTCAAAAACAAAATTTCCACCCTCGGATATATCTTTCAGTACTACGTCAAAGTTCTTGGCATCCGGAGATAAACGCATAAGCTTTGACTTTTTATCTTCATCCGTACCTACTATGTATACATTGCCTTTTGAATCTGCCGATATTTTTTTCCCGGTCTCACCGAACTTGAATGAAGTATTCCATTCCATTTCTCCGCTGCGTGTATATTTGGCTACTCGAATCACATCATAATCTTCTTTATAAATATATAAACAATTATCCCATCCCGAAAACATCCTGATGTAATAAGAATCTAATGTTCTTGGTTTATCTTCAAGTTTATCGAGCTTGGGTGTATCATCAGGATCACTATCAGGAATATCAATTTTATCGTCCGAACCTGAAAACAGCCTGCTGAAAAATCCTTTACTTTCATTCTCAGCCGCACTTCCCCAGAGAGATGTTCGCGTACCGTCCGGATTAAACCTGACAAATGTACTTTTTATTAAAGCAAGTAAAGTACCGTCAGTATCTGATATCATTGCTTCACAATTCTCTACCGTAAAAGTGTAAGGATTATCCTTCGTCTTTTGTTCTCCCTTAATCTTTCTTAATACAGAACCATCTTTAGTCGAGAGGACTGTCAACGAACGACCATTCTTATTCCATACATACAATTCACCTTTCCTCGAAACTGCTATATGAGAATTTTCTTTTTCTAAATTAAGATTATTAATCGCCCACCTTTTCTTCATATCGGGCGAATACGACCATACTGTCAGCTCTTTATCAAATGTATCCATTGTCGATGCCACATAAACATTCCCTTCTTCATCAATTACTGCATCATAAAGACTGCTCCATTCAGGCATAGACTCAGAAAGTAACTTATTGTCAAATGTTATGTACCATCTTTCCTTCGAAACTACAGGATGAAGCGAAAACCATAAATCATCCGGCAGATAAACTTTCGACTTACAGAATGTACATTCAATTATTCTTTCCTTCCCGTCAATTTCAAGATTTCCCGCACAGGACGGACACGTGAATAAAACAGGTTTTGCAGAGTTCTTTTCTTCCGGCTTTTCAGCACTTCCTTTCAGCATATTTTCATCTTCACTGACGATATATTTTGCAGATGGATATATCGAATGGAGTAATTCTGTCGCAGGCCTTACAAATACTCCCGCACCGCATTTCTTACAATTGTATTTACCGCTTTCCGCAAACTTATCCAGCTCTTCCTCGGGTATGTCAGTCTTGCATTTATTGCACCTTGCATTCTTTCTGCCGTACATCATATCAAAATTATACTGACCCGTCATTACTTTTGAAGGTCTTCCTTCGCTGTCCTGAAAAGTCACTACTTCTCCCAAAAGCTCTTCAAGCAGTGATTTCCATAAATCTGCACTTAAAACATTGTCCTTATTACACTTATTGCAGAAAAC
>CAIUQV010000238.1 GCA_903901375.1 uncultured Ignavibacteriota bacterium | reverse complement strand
CGTCAACACAATCATTTTCTTCTCCGGAATTTATGCAAAGAAAACTCTTAACTTTGAAACTATTGACCTCGCAATATTCTTCATACTCGTTCAGTTTACCGCAATGCTCGGCTCTTTAATATTTGCAAAACTCGGCGACACTCTCGGAGTTAAGAAATCAATCATAGTAAACATTCTTTTCTGGATTGCCATACTCATATTCATATTCCTGTTCGTTGATAACAATTCATACCTTACCATCGGAGGGATGAGAATCCATTACTTCTTCATCGTCGGCGGATTTGCAGGACTGTTCCTCGGCTCTACACAAAGCCTTTCACGGACTTTAATGACAGAGCTTACTCCGTTTGAAATTAAAACAGAGTTTTTTGGTTTCTATTCTTTGTTCGAAAAGACCTCTACGCTCGTCGGTCCGCTTACGTTCGGACTTATCTCGTGGCTTACTGGCTCTCAGAAACTTGCAATATTTTCTTTAACGGCTTTCTTCCTGATGGGGCTCTGGATGCTGAAATTCGTGAAGGAAGAAAAACCTGACGAAGCATAACTATGGGACTTGGAAATTTCATAAAAGACTTAAGAAACAGGAAAGAACACAAACCCGCGTTCGGAGGTCTTGAAATATTCAAGTACATCGGTCCCGGACTTCTTGTTACGGTCGGCTTCATAGACCCGGGCAACTGGGCTTCAAACATTTCCGCAGGTGCAGACTATGGCTACACTCTGCTCTGGATGGTTACACTGTCAACGATTATGTTAATCATTCTTCAGCACAACGTTGCACACCTTGGAATCGTTTCTGGTTTATGCCTTTCTGAAGCGGCAACATTTCATACTCCGAAAATTGTTTCGCGTACTATATTAAGCTCTGCAGTCTTCGCATCAATTTCCACGTCTCTTGCAGAAATACTTGGTGCTGCAATAGCTATGGAAATGCTGTTTCATATTCCAATTAAAATCGGTTCACTCATAGTTGTCATTATCGTAGGCTTTTTGCTTTACACAAACTCTTACAGAAAGATTGAGAAATACATTATCGGTTTCGTCTCCATCATAGGAATTTCATTCATATATGAACTCTTCCTCGCAGACGTAAACTGGGGAAGCGCCGCAATGGGCTGGGTAACGCCCTCAATCCCCGACGGCTCAATACTTATCATAATGGCAGTACTTGGAGCAGTCGTAATGCCGCACAACCTTTTTCTTCACAGCGAAATAATTCAAAGCCGTCAGTGGAATTTAAAGGATGAAGAAGTTATTAAAAAACAACTCGACTACGAATTCTACGACACACTATTTTCAATGGTAGTCGGCTGGGCTATAAACAGCGCGATGATAATACTTGCAGCGGCGACCTTTTTCAAGAGCAGTATATCAGTCACCGAACTTCAACAGTCAAAGTCTTTATTAGAACCGATACTCGGAACCTATGCCGGTATGGTATTCGCAATCGCATTGCTCTTCGCTGGATTTGCATCGAGCATCACGTCCGGAATGGCAGGCGGCTCTATACTCGCGGGAATGTTCGGCGAACCATACGACATAAAAGACAGTCACTCAAAACTCGGAGTGGGTATATCGCTCATTGCCGCTCTGATAATCATACTCTTCATATCAGACCCGTTCAAAGGACTCATCATCTCGCAGATGATACTCAGCATTCAGCTTCCGTTTACTATTTTCCTTCAGATTTATCTCACGTCCTCAGAGAAAATTATGGGAAAACACGCTAACAATGTTTACACAAAATACATTCTAATAATCATCGGACTTATCGTAACCTACCTCAACATCAGACTTTTCGTGTCCTTCTTCTGAAGCTAACAATACCCCTTCACATATATTACTATTTTTTAAGACGATTTTGCCGCCGAAACCATAAAATATATAATTTTATTAACCCGTCTTATCTTGGCCACTCGTATGTTGCAAAAGTAAGTTTTTTAATAATTAGGATAGGTTAAATTTGCAATAACTACAAAATCAGTTTTGGCTAAGGAGATGAGAGAATCATGGCCATTTGATACTTTAAGTATGATATCCACAAGGAGATAATTCCTCATCCCCTCAAGCCTCTGTAGAGT
>CAIUQV010000237.1 GCA_903901375.1 uncultured Ignavibacteriota bacterium | reverse complement strand
AGATCGAATATGTTTTTGTTTACAATAGCCATTTGTACAAAAAGTAGCAATATTATATCAATTTTACAACAACATTATACAAATTATAATATGTAAGAATTGTGTATATATTGTATCTGAAACGCATGTGGAATGCATATATAAAAATTTTCAAGACAAATATGATAATAAACATATACTAACTGAAGATTTAACCGGGGAGAAATTATAAAGGAGACAATAAGGTAATAAAAAAAGCGGACACAAAATGATGTGCCCGCTTTTAAAAGAGAATTTAATTATTTCAGCACTGCAAGCTTCTTTATATCAGAAACTATATCAGTAGCACCTTTGAAAACAACACGGTACATATATACTCCATTCGCGATATAATCACCATCTGCATCTCTTCCATCCCATGAAATCTGATTGAAGCCGATACTGGCAGGAACCATAATTTCTTTTATCACCCTTCCGGCAACGGAATAGATTTTAATCTTGCATTCTGTCGGCAACTGATTGCCTGTAAGAGTAAACGAGAAAGTTGTTTGTGTCTTCATCGGGTTCGGGAAATTATTAACATCTTTCAGTGATGTCTCATTAGTAACATTAAGCACGAACTTTGCAGTATCGTATGCATTATTCTTATAAGTGATAAGTTTTAAATCGTTAATACCATTCTGAAGCTGAGGTGTAAACTTCAATATTAAATTTCCCTTGTCAGTTTCTTTTATCAGATTACCTTTTGAGACAGATTTAGAACTTCCAGGATTTAAAGAAATAAACTGATTGTTCAGCATAATTCTGAAAACGGATGTATCTGTTGCAAGAAGTTCATCTACTGATTTGCCTGTAAGCTTAATCAAAATATCCGGGTTTGAGCGGACGTAGTCATTTCCAAAAAGTTTAATACCGTCAGAATAAACTTCGGTATTTAAATCTGTAATAGAACCTTTCACGAAGAAAGTAGATATAACTGAGTTATTATAATCATATATATCATTCTGATTAAGCGCTGTAACTTCAAGAACGATAGAAATCTGATTATTGTACTTCTTATGAATCGGCAGTCCGTTTACTTTAAAAGTAGCTTTCACATACAAAGAGCTGTCAACTTTCAATGGAGTATAAATTGTGTCAGAGCGCAAAGGCACTTTATTCCCTGCCCCATCGAGTGCATAGAAAGAACGAACATGAGAATTTAACGGGACATAACCTACATTATAATACACACCACCAATGCCAACACTATCACCCATACTTACAATCGAATCGGACTTGAATATAGAATTATTATCAAGAGCAATTTCAGGCGGTCCAACATAGTTTAAATTTATTCCTTTGAATACAGGAGACTGATATCCTGAAACAGAATCAATTGCCAATCGTGTAATCAGTTTTAAGTAAGGATACTGATACGCATTAATACCTGACAGATCGACATTATTGTACGTTGTAACGTTTGACATTAACAGAGTATCCTGATTATTCCGTTTAATTCCGTATACATCGAAGTAAAGGCTTGAATTAGGAAACACATCCTGCCCCCAGTTAAAGTTCTGCCATGT
>CAIUQV010000236.1 GCA_903901375.1 uncultured Ignavibacteriota bacterium | reverse complement strand
TGATTGTAAAGAGAATCTTTGATTCCTTTCGACTTTACAGAATCCATACTGTTTACCATGCTGAAAATCAAATCGTAGAATGTTCTGTCTATGTTGAACGTCTGTGTCTCTGAACCGCTGCCGTCTGCATTTATCTTTATCTTCCTGTCTATGTCTACGCAAGAACTTAAAGTCAGCAAAAACATAGTTATTAAGGCTATCGGTAAAACGGAAATTAATTTTCTGTTCATATATTATTTATTGTTTGTGTAATTTTTCTCTTTTGTTTTGTAATACTTTTTTACTCATTATCTTGTTATTATTACACTATATGGTGCGCCTTAAAATAATATCAGTATTCATATTTCTTCTTATCTCTGTGTCGTCATTTTCACAGTCTCAAAGGATTGTAATTAAATTTAAGCAAAATACTCCTGTTAATGTTCTGAATGATTTTACTCTGAACAATATCAAAAGTTCCTTAAATCCTCTTTCAAAAATCATTGAAAGATATGATATATTCAATTCAGAACAATTGTTCAGAAAATATGCTGATAAACTCAAAAATACAGATTTTACAGGTCTGAACAGGATTTATATTCTTAAAACGAATACTACAGGTCTCGCAGAATGTATAAACACTTTAAAGCAAAACACTTATGTGGAATATGCCAAACAGGTCGATATTTTTAAACTTGAATCTTTCACTCCGAACGACACATACTATTCAAACCAGTATTATCTTCAGCATATTTACATTCCGCCTGTCTGGGATTATCAGCAGGGAACGAATGCTCTTGTTGGTATTATAGATTCGGGAATTGATTTCCTTCATCCTGATTTACAGCAGAGTTATTTTATAAATACAGGTGAATATGGAAACGGAAAAGAAAACAACGGCATTGACGACGATGGGGATGGATATATAGATAACTGGAGAGGATGGAATTTTATTGATAATAATAATTATCCGGTTGACGATAATATCGTTTCACACGGTTCCTGCGTTGCAGGAATAATCTCTGCGGGATTTAACAATGGAATTGGAATATCTTCTGTTACGGGCGGAAGTAAATCTTTAATCCTTAAGTGTTTTAATTCCCAGGGCGTAGGCTACGAAGACCAGATTGCTTCTGCAATTTTATACGGCGTTATCCAGGGTGTAAAAGTCTTTAACTTCAGTTTTGGTGATTATATATACAGTGATTTGCTGAAAGATGTCGTAAGGTTTGCCTATCTGAATAATGTAACATTAGTTTGCTCTGCGGGAAATGATAATTCAAACTCACTTCACTATCCGTCTGCATTTGACGAAGTTATCTCAGTCGCTGCTTCCGATGAACTCGATAGAAAAGCAACATTCTCCGCCTATGGAGAAACAGTAGATATTTATGCTCCTGGTGTAAATATTCTTACTACATGCCGCGTCGGACAGGGAAGTGCCGAGTACGGAAGTAATTATGCTCTTGCAAACGGAACATCTTTTTCTTCTCCTATCGTAGCCGCAGTAGCAACAATATTAAAGACTAAAAACCCAAACCTTTCTAATGAAGAAATCAGAGGAGTACTCGTTTCTTCTGCATCGTTCTTCTCTGGACAGAGTGAATGGAATAATTAT
>CAIUQV010000235.1 GCA_903901375.1 uncultured Ignavibacteriota bacterium | reverse complement strand
CAGCACATTCGACAAGAGGAGCAAAACGGAAATCGATTTCACTCTGTCCTGCGGTAGCAACTTCGTGATGCTGAACTTCAACATCAATGCCAAGATTAATCAAATGTTCGACCATCTGGTTTCTAAGGTCGTTTGTAGAATCGGAAGGGGGTACAGGAAAGTATCCTTCTTTAATTTTAATTTTATGACCGAGATTAGCTTCGGTTTCAGAACCTGTATTCCAGAAGCCTTCTCGAGAATCTATTCTGTACCAGCTTGAGTATTCGTTAATGTTGTATGCAACGTGGTCGAGAATAAAGAACTCAGCTTCGGGACCGATGTATGCAACATCGGCAATGCCTGTTGACTCCATGTACTTAAGAGCTTTTTTAGCAATAAGTCTGGGGTCTCTGTCGTAAGGCAGTTTAGTCATCGGGTCATAAATATCGCAGACGAGGCTTAATGATTTATATTTAATAAACGGGTCGACTTTAGCAGTAGCCGGGTCGGGAATAACGAGCATATCAGATTCATCTATGGATTTCCATCCACGAATAGAAGAGCCGTCGAAGCCGAGACCTTCGTAGAAGTGACCTTCTTCGAGTTTATCGGCAGGGATAGAAAAATGCTGCCATTGACCGGGCATATCAGTAAAGCGGAAATCGATCATTTTAATTTCTTTTTCCTTAATGAGTTTAAAGACATCCTGTACTTTTCTGAGCTTTTCTTTTTGTTCTTCTAACTGGTTTTTGTTTTGCATAATGATTGAATAAAAGATTCAGTAATTGTAGCAAGATAATAAAATTTCACGTTATATTTTAGTATATAAAAACAGGCGGAATGGAAAAAAGAAAAGTTTGTTTCAGACTTTAATAGGTAAGGGGGATTTCATAACTCATTTAAGCATTTAAAAACTTAGAGGAATTCTCTTTGATATTATAGAATTATAATAAGGATATATTGTAATCAAGGAATGTTATAATATTATTAGATTAGGTGTTGATAAGCGAGAATTCTTGTTTATCGATAAAATAAGTGTGGTTAAGGTGATTAATGTTGGTATGCTGTTGGTCTTATGTTGGTCTCTGAATGGTCTCCTTTCAGTATTGGTTCAGTCTCAATTTGGTCTTGAAGTGGTCTTGAAGCAGTCTTAGGATAAAAAAGAGACCTCGGATGAACCGAGGCCTCGGAGTTGTAAGAGCTAATTTACCTAATAGGATGTTTCTTGAAATAGTAAATCATTCTTCTGAATAAATTATAAATAACGGTTTCTTTGATATTAAATATTAAAGCAATTTCTTCTCTAGAATAATCCATTTTAAACAACTTTATTATTTCTCTATCTAGTGTTCTACCATATTTTATTAACCAATTGTCAATTGCCAACAATCTGTTATATTTATTAAATTCATAGCGATTCGGGAAAGTGCGATAATTTCCGTTTACATCAAAATCGCCACAAAAACTACTGTAATAATTAGAATCAAATATGTTTTTTTGGCTGACATCATCAAGATATTTCGTAT
>CAIUQV010000234.1 GCA_903901375.1 uncultured Ignavibacteriota bacterium | reverse complement strand
TGTTTTCGTGTTCCACCGGCTTCGCCGGTGGTTATTCATATTTAACCCGCTTTGCGGGTTACAGAATAGAATATATACTCGCCGCAAACAGCGGGGAATTTACCCGTAGAGATTAAAGATTGTATGATAATGGTAGGAATGTTTACGAAAAGAATGACGGAATTATAGTTTGATGACTGAATGGGAACTGATTAGTGTTATTATATGTATATACATATAAAGATATTAATTAAGGGAAAGGAGATAAAAATGGGAAACAATTTAAGGAAAGACGGATACAGTGTTACTTCGCTGGTTCTTATTGCAGGTATCGCATTATTTATGGTAATGGGTTTTATTTTTTCGGGGTGCAGTGATTCAAATTCGATTACTTCGCCTTCGGCAAATAACGAAAACCTGAGCTTATCGGTTAAGGCATCGGACTTGGCATTGAACAATCCACTTGCTTCTATTCAGATAACAGAAGCAAAAGCACTTATCAGTGAGTTTGAGATAGAATCGACGGACAGTACTTCACACGAGGTGAAACTAACACCGTTCGTAGTGAATTTTGATTTATCGAGTTCACTGAAAGAAGTTCTCTCGGTTTACATTCCATCAAAGACATACAGAAAGGTTAAGTTTCAGATTCATAAGCCCGAAGATACGGAAACTCCGCCAGATCCTGAATTCAAGGATGCAAACGGCAGGTATTCTTTTATAGTGAAAGGTACGTATAACGGGAATGCTTTTGTGTATAAGTCAAAAAAGACAGTAAATCTGATTATAAATATGAACAAGGACGTGATAATAAACTCAAATAAAGTTAATATAACTATGTTAATCAATAAGTTAATGTGGTTTAAAAACGGAAGCGGAGTGGAAATTGACCCGAGGGATTCAGGAAATGAGAACACGATAGATGACAACCTTAGGAATTCATTTAAAAACGTATTTAAGGACGACGACAGAAACGGGGTAGATGACAATTAATGGCTTGAAAATATGCCATTTATGTTATATTTTATCTGATTATGATTACATTACTAATAATATTTTTAATGATTGTATGTATAGTGATGGCTATTGCCGTACTTTTACAATCATCTAAAGGAAGCGGTCTTGTGGGACCAATAGCAGGAACGGGTGTAACAACCATGTTCGGTGCAAGAAGGACTTCGGATTTTCTTTCGAAGGCAACGATTATAATGGCTATTGTCTTTTTAGCAGGTTCATTATTGCTGAATCTTTACATAAGTAAAGGTGGCAAGGGAGTAAACGAAAGCATTATTCAGAAGAATGCAGGTTCGCAGACATATCCGAACCCTAACGTTCCTCCTCAACAGCAGCAACAGCAACCTCCTGCAGGAGACCAGAACAATCCGGGAAATCAGAATCAAAATACGCCATAAATTGAAACTTGAAGTATAAACTAAAGTTTGGGAAACCTGTTAAAAGCATCTTGCAGTTGCAGGATGCTTTTTTCATTTGTGCTTGTTTGTCATTTTTGTTTCTGAGCAATATAAGTTACGGACAGTATATAGATAAGCAGAAAGATAATCTGACGACTTATGAGGCGAAGGAGTTTTTTCTGCGGGACAGTATAGTGAAGAAGGATACGAGCACATACACTTTTAAAATGACAAGGACGCCGATGAAAGCTGTTTTGTATTCGGCGATACTTCCCGGACTTGGGCAGTTTTACAATAAGTCTTACTGGAAGATACCGATAATAGCAGTAGCAGGCGGTTACTTTGTTTATGAGATTGTGAAGAATAACAACAGTTATTTAGATTACAGAAATTCGTATGCAAACAGCCAGACTGCTGGAAATCCGGGAGGCGACGAGAGGTTAAAGCTTTTAAGAGATTTTTACAGGGACCAGAGAGACCAGTTTTATCTGTATGCAGCAATGGTTTACGTTATAAATATTTTTGATGCTTATGTGGATGCACATCTATTTGATTTTGACGTGAGCGATAAAATACAGATAAGCGGTTTGAAGAGTTCAAATAAATTAGTGAATTTTAAAATAAATTTATAAATACATTATGTGGGTTTACATAGATAAGATTGCAGACTTCGTGGATAAAGAAGTAACAATTAAAGGATGGCTTTACAATATACGTTCATCAGGGAAGCTTATGTTTCCTGAATTCAGGGACGGTACGGGATTAATTCAGGGCGTAGTTGCAAAGAACGGCGTCAGCGAAAAGGTATGGGAAGATTTCGGAAAACTTACGCAGGAATCTTCTGTGATAGTGAAAGGTACGGTTTCGAAACATCCGAAGAAAGAAAATGTTTATGAGCTTCAGGTTTCAGATCTTGAGATAGTAGCGATTGCAGAGCCGTATCCGATTACACCGAAGGAGCACGGCGTTGATTTTCTTGCAGACAGAAGGCATCTCTGGCTGAGGTCGCCGAAACAGATGGCGATTATGCGTGTAAGAAACGAAATACTTCAGTCGATACGCGACTTTATGTACGAAAACGGTTTCACACTTTTCGATGCACCGATATTTACACCTAATGCCTGCGAAGGTACATCTACATTGTTTTCAACTGACTACTTTGATTTAGGCAAGGCATATTTGTCGCAGTCGGGACAGCTGTACGCAGAATCAGGTGCAATGGCACTCGGAAAGGTTTACACGCTCGGACCTACATTCAGAGCAGAGAACTCAATGACGCGCAGACACATTACTGAATTCTGGATGATGGAACCTGAGATGGCATATTTTGATATTGATGACGATATGAACCTTATAGAAGATTTTCTTTCGTACGTTGTGCAGAGAGTTATAAAGAACAAGCGTTCGGAACTGGAATTTTTAGGAAGAGATTTAACAAAACTTGAGAAAGTAGTAAAACCGTTCCCGAGAGTTACTTATGATGAAGCAGTAGAAATTTTAAGAAAGAAAGATATTCCACTTATAAGAAAGACTGCAAACGGTGAAGAGCAGATACGCCCGTTCCCGTGGGGAGAGGACTTCGGCGCACCGCACGAAGAAGCAATAGTGGAAGATTACGATAAACCTGTGATGGTGCACCGCTGGCCGTCTGAGGCAAAAGCATTCTACATGAAACGCGACCCGAACAATCCGAAGGTGGCGCTTGGCGTGGATGTGCTTGCTCCGGAAGGATTCGGAGAAATAATAGGCGGTTCGCAGAGAGAAGACAACCTTGATTTCCTTCTTGAAAGGATAAAGGAGCATAACCTGCCTATGGAAGAGTTTGAATGGTATCTGGATTTAAGAAGGTTTGGAAGTGTGCCGCATTCTGGATTCGGGCTTGGTATTGAAAGAATGGTGAGCTGGATTTGTAATCTGGAACATATAAGGGAAGCAATTCCGTTTGCGAGAAGACCGAACAGGATAAGGCCGTAGGTTAGTTGATAGTTGTCAGTTGATAGACAGAGAATAAGAAAAGATTAGAACGCGGATAAGAGCAGATTCAAACGGATTTGCACAGATTGTTTTTTAGGCAAAGAGCTTTAAAAGCAATTATGAATTAAGAGATCAGAGATTGCACCACAGAGTGCACAGAGAACACAGAGATGAGAATTTTTCAGGCAAAGAGAAAGAGATTAGTTGATAGTTAATAGACTGAGAATAGAACAAGGATTAGAGAAAGAGAATGGAACGCGGATAAGAACAGATTCAAACGGATTTGCACAGATTGTTTTTTAGGCAAAGAGCTTTAAGAGCAATTATGAATTAAGAGATCAGAGATTGCACCACAGAGGGCACAGAGAACACAGAGATGAGAATTTTTCAGGCAAAGCGCTTTAAGAGCAATCATGAATTTTGAATGATAAATTAAGAGATCAGAGAATGCACCACAGAGTGCACAGAGTACACAGGGAAGAGAATTTTTAGTGTATGAGAAAAGTGAAATAACAAAAGCAGACACGAATTATCACAAATTACACTGATTAAAAGAGAAGAGATTTTTTAGGGTTAAAGATAAAAAGTTAGAAACAACAAAGGGGTTGAAGGATAGATGAGGACAGTAATAATTGACGGGAACAATCTTTTGCATAAGATGCAGAATCTGAAAAGATTGTTTAAGGAGAATCCTGAGTCTGCACAGTTATCGCTGTATGAAGCGGTGAAAGGAAAGCTGAGCAGGAATGACAAACTTGTGCTGGTTTACGACGGGTTCAGCAGCATTAAATCGCCGAATATTATTTTTTCGGGAGTTAAAACTGCTGATGAAATAATACGTAAGTATATTGAGGATAATTACGGAAAGAAATCCATGGCTGTTGTAAGTTCGGATAATGAGATACTGCGAATTGCACAGGCGTGCGGATGCGAGATACTTAAATCAGAAGATTTTGTTTCGGAGAGGAAAATAATGAAGAGTGATAACATTAATCACGTGATGCCGAAAAATGACGAGAAACCTGACGG
>CAIUQV010000233.1 GCA_903901375.1 uncultured Ignavibacteriota bacterium | reverse complement strand
GTAGCTCTTTAACGGAAAATATTCAATGATTATCGTTTCTTCCGGATTAAATAAGCATATAGATATCATTCACAAACAGGAATAAAAAACCCCGTCATATTGCGACGGGGTTTCGGAGATTATTTGAGTTTAAAACTATGACAATTTATCAGAACAGTTCTCTGTTTTCATTTACAGGACCTTTATCTTTCCCATCGTGATCCTTGCTTTCATGTTCTTTACCGTCACGTTCCTTGCTTTCTTTCTTATCCAGTTTCATTTCCTTCTTCATAAACTTTGTAAGTTCTTTCTGGAAGACAAGCGACTGTGCAATCTGAGTCGGTGTTAGGAAGGTTTTTAGTTTCGCATAATGCTCATTTCGTGTCTGATTTATTTTGTTCTCTGTTTCCAGCAAATCTTCGATTTTTGTACCAACGTCTGCTGCGGTCGGATTATCAAATATGTAATCTGTTAATTCTTTTTCTTTCTTACGCAGTTCTCTCATTTCTTTTCTGTTCGCAGAAGCAAGTTCCATAAGCTTTGTTGCTGTTGCGTCGTCCAGGTTCATCTTTTCCATTAGTTTTTCTTTCACCATCTTCTTCAGCTTTTCTTTCTGTGCAGCGCGGGATGTATCCGTCTGCGATTGTGCAGTGGCTGTGAAGAATAGGACAATAACTGCGAGAATTAAAAAATTTAATGTTTTCATTTTATATGCTTGTTAAAATTTTGTGTTTGAAAGTTTATTAATAAGTTCAGATTGCTCTTTACCCGTCAGTTTGCCGAAATCTGCTTCGTAAACATAATCGTCATACTGGTAAGTGGTTTCTGTCTCATACAGCAATGCATCTATGTTTATATTACTTCCGTTTGATTTTTCGCTGACTGCTTTCATCTGTTGTTTGCTTGTTTTTTCCCTCACACTTTTCGGAGGAGTATATTCTTTTGTATCATCTGCTAATAACTTTTCTTCAGGAACATCAGCTTCCTTTGTTACCGAAGTTGTATTAACTGTATCCTTGGAGGAACTCATAATTCTGTTTATTGTATCTTCCGTTTTCACAAATACGCTAGAATCATTGCTGTTTTTGTTTGAGATTGTGATGATTAAAATCAGTACAATCACAGAAAGTGCAGGCAGTGCATATTTATAAAAGTATGCAAACCTGAAGATGCCTGAACGTTGTGGCTTAGAAGAAGAGTCTATCCTGCTGCGTATTTGAGGAATCAGGTTCGTGAAATAATGTGCAGGCGGTTCGGAGAAGCTGTGTTCATTTAAGAACGTGAATGTATCCTTTATCAGTTCTAATTCATCCCTGAAATCCGCATTGCATTTTAATTCATCTTCGATTCTTTGTTTAAGAACTTCGTCTGTAATGCTGCCGGCAGCATAATCCGGAAGGCTGTGGAGAAGTTCTTCTTTATTTCTATCTGTTTCCATTTTAGTCTATGAAACCCTTTAGTTTTTTATCTTTTAAATAGGTCTGGATTTTTTTAAAAGCATGAAAGTAATTTGCTTTTAATCCGCCTACTGATTTGTTGAGTACTGCTGCTATCTCTTCATAAGTCATCTCTTCGTAAAACCTTAAATTGAAAACTGCTCTCTGCTGTTCAGGTAATTCAAGTATTGCCTCAGCAATCAGTTTGTTCTTATCTTTTAATTCCATTTCGTTGTCAGATTCAAACTGCTCTGAATACGTTTCCGTGAAGTCGTTATCAATCGGTGTTTCTTTTGTAAACCTGTTCTTATTCTTCTTAATATGGTTCAGGGAATAATTAACTGACATTTTGTACAAGTAAGTAAACAACTGCGATTCACCGCGAAAATCTTTCAAAGAACTGTAAAGTTTTACAAATACTTCCTGAGTCAAATCATCCGCATCATCATGATCAATAACCATTCGTCTTATCGTCCAGTAAACACGTTTCTGATATTTTAAAACAATTATGTTAAATGCACTTTCGTTACCTTCCAGAAAGCTGTTGATTATATCTTTGTCTTCGCTTTGAATATTTATTTCCACTTATATCTGATTTTATCCGATAGTTTTCAATAAGATTAAATATATTATTGCAAATAATCAACTGTTTATTATATCCTTACATTAATAAGACAAATAATTAT
>CAIUQV010000232.1 GCA_903901375.1 uncultured Ignavibacteriota bacterium | reverse complement strand
GACTGATGTACAGGCATCGCTCGGAGTATCGCAGATGAAACGCGCTGCCGAAATCTGTGCACGCCGGAACGAAGTCGCAAAGATTTTATCGGACGGCCTAAAAAATATCGAATGGCTGAAACTCCCTTTGCACGACGAAAATTATTCGCACGGATATCAATCGTACGTTTGTCTTTTCGCTCCGGAAGAAATTAATGCGGAAAACATCGGCGAAATAAATACACAAAGAAACAAATTTATGGACTACCTGCTTGGGAACGGAATTTCCACACGTCCGGGTACGCACGCAGTGCACGCCCTTGAATACTACGCCAGAAAGTACGGAATAAAAAATACGGATTACCTGAATGCCTACATTGCCGACCAGTGCAGCATATCATTTCCGGTTTTTCCAGCTCTGACGGCAGAGGAAATAAATTATATAATAGAGAAGATAAAAGCTTACGATGTTAAATAAACTTTTCATAAAATCTACATAAGAAAAATAATTTCATTTATGCACATATCGCTCGATGGTTTCGTTGCAGGACCTAACGGGGAAATGGACTGGATTAAAGTGGATGAAGAAGTATTTGATTATGGCCATACGCGTATAAGCCAGGGCGACACTGCAATGTACGGACGCGTAACTTTTCAGATGATGCAGAGTTACTGGCCTACCGCCGCTGACAAACCAACGGCTTCCAGACACGACATCGAACATTCAGCGTGGTACACCAAAATTCAGAAAGTAGTTTTATCAAAAACACTGAATTCCGCCGATTTCAAAAACACAACCATCATCGGCGAAAACATTCCGGACAGAATAAACGAAATAAAGCAGCAGCCGGGAAATGAAATCCTGCTCTTTGGAAGTCCGTCCGCAACACATTCGCTCATTCAGCAGAACCTGATTGACGGTTACTGGCTGTTCGTAAATCCGGTAGTACTTGGAAAAGGCATTCCGCTGTTTACGGACATTAAAGAAAAGATAAATCTAAAGCTTATCACTACCAGGCAATTCGCCTGCGGAGTGACGGAACTGAATTACATAGTTGATAAATAATAGAGGCATAGACGGAACAACTGAATGAATTTTAATAAAGAATAAAAGTGGAAAAAAGCAAATTAATAAGAATGGACAATGTCAGCATCGTTGTAGAATCACTCGACGACGCTGTATCGTTTTTCTCGGAGATTGGCTTGAATCTCGTATGGCGGGGGATGGTAGAAGGGGAGTGGGCAGGACGTGTTACAGGACTTGAATCTCAGCGCGTGGAAGTTGCAATGATGGTTACTCCAGACGGTCACAGCCGAATCGAACTTTCAAAATTTATCACACCACCTGTTAAGGCAGACCACAGGACTGCGCCCGTGAACGCACTCGGTTATCTGCGTGTTATGTTCACCGTTGAAAACATTGACGAAATGGTATCCAGACTTACAAAGCTTGGTGCTAAGCTCGTCGGAGAAGTGGTTCAGTTTGAAAACTCGTACCGGCTATGCTACATCCGTGGAACCGAAGGAATACTTATCGGACTTGCAGAAGAAATTGGCAGCAAATGAAAACAAATATTTATTCGAAAATGCAGACATACTTTGCGGTTTCGAAAAGTGCACGATGAACAGAACTAAACACACAGGCGCGTGAATTACAAATTATGAGAAAGTTAATAGCAGCTATCAATATGACGCTCGACGGGAATGCAGACCATACAGCAGGAATTCCCGATGACGAAATACATCAGCACTATGCAGACCTGTTACGAAATGCAGGAATCGTTCTTTACGGAAGAGTGACGTATCAGCTTATGGAATACTGGCGTACCGTGCTGGAGAATCCCACGGGCAACAAATCAATTGACGATTTTGCAGTTGTAATGGACAGAACTCCGAAATTAGTTTTTTCTCATACGCTGAAAAGTTTAGACTGGAAAAGTGCAAAGCTGGCAGAACGGGATATTGAAACTGAGGTTTCGGAACTTAAAAAGCAATCGGGAAAGGACGCATACGTTGGCAGTCCCGGTTTGATTACAGCATTGGCAAATCTGAAACTGATAGACGAATATCAAATTTGCATTCATCCGGTAATTGCAGGCAGAGGTTTGCCATTGTTTGAAAACATTAAAGAACGAACTGTACTGAAACTCATAAACACAAAAACTTTTAGCGGTGGTGCCGTAATACATTACTATAAACCTTCCGCAGAAAAGAACGTATGACAACAAAAGCACAGATAAAAGAATACAGCGCAAGCCAGCCCGAAGCAAAACGCGCTGAGCTTGAAGCACTGCACAAACACATACTCCGGCTTTCGCCAAAATGCAAACTGTGGTTTCTGGATGGCAGGGACGAAAAAGGAAAAGTTGTTTCAAACCCAAACATCGGCTACGGACTTCGCACGATAAAATATGCCGACGGAAAAACAAAAGAGTTTTACCGAATCGGTCTGAGCGCAAACACCGTGGGAATATCCGTCTATATACTCGGCATCGAAGATAAAACATACTTAGCTAAAACATACGGCAAAAAAATCGGCAAGGCACAAGTGACGGGATACTTCATAAAGTTTAAAACACTGAAAGACATAAACGCAGATGTGCTCGATGCGGCAATCCGTTTTGGGTTGAAGCAAAAAAAGAATTATAATCTCAAAAATATTTATTAACTATAATTTAATTTAAAGAAAATGAAAAATCTAACAGCACTTTTTGTATTGGCATTGCTGATACTTGTTTCGTCAATTGCAACTTCGCAAACTAAGGTGGAATGGAAAGAGAAAGATAATTTCCACGGTATTATGAGCGAAACTTTCCATCCGGCTGAGGACGGCGATTTTGGTCCTATTCGTTCACGCATTGGTGAGATGGTGGAGAAGGCTGCTGCCTGGCAGAAATCCGCTATCCCTGCTGACTTTGCAGATGTTGCGGGTATTCAGGAAAATTTAGCAAAGCTGGTTGCGGGCAGCGAAGCTCTGAACACAAAGATTAAAGCTAACTGCACTGACGCTGAAATCCTTACGGATTTAACTGCTTTGCACGATGTCTTCCACAGTGTGGTGGGTTTGTGCAAGACGAATGATAAACACTAAAGAAAATTTATGTCAGCGATTAAAAGATTAGGGATAAAGTCCGGGAAGAATAAGACTCTGGAATATACAGAGGAGCAGTCGCAGACCGGTAGTGCTTTCGGGTATCAGTGGTCGAGACGCGATACTTACGAATCGGAAGCTTCTAAAAAAGCTATGAAGGACTGGCTGGTGGAAAGGTACTGCGATAACAGGCACGAGGTTGTGAAGGACTGGCTGAAGGGCGGTGGCAAGATTGTTCTGGATGCGGGATGCGGCGGTGCTTTTTCGGCGTTGCTGCTTTTTGGCGAGGAGCTGAACAAGAACGACTATCTGGGTGTGGATATTTCCGATGCTGTTTATGTGGCAAGGGAAAGGTTCAGGGATGCGGGTATCAAAGCAGATTTTCTTCAGGCGAGTATTCTGGATTTGCCTATCGAAGATGAAAGTGTTGACTTGATTTTTTCAGAAGGCGTGATGCACCATACTGACAGCACCGAAAGAGCACTGAAATATCTTGCGAAGAAAATCAGGAGCGGGGGAATGTTCCTGTTCTACGTTTATGCAAAGAAGGCGGTGATAAGGGAATTTGTGGATGACCATATTCGCCTTGAGCTGAATAAATATTCCGATGAAGAGGCGTGGGAGATGCTGAAACCGCTGACTAAGCTTGGTATTGAGCTTGGGAAGATTAAAGAAAAGATTGATGTGCCCGAAGATATACCTTACCTTGGGATTAAAAAAGGTTCATACGACCTGCAGAGATTTTTCTACTGGAATATTTTTAAAGCGTATTACAGGGAAGAATTTAATCTGGAAGAAATGAACCATATTAATTTTGACTGGTACAGACCGCTGAACTGCCAGAGGCACACGAAGGAAGAAATGCTGAAGTACTGCGATGAAGCCGCGCTTGATATAGAGCACTTCAACGAGCAGGAAGCAGGTTTTACAATTGTAGCAAGAAAAAGATAGATGTGCGGGTTTGCAGGAATATTGAACACTGACAGGAGTGCCGTGAGCAGGAATGTTGTGGTTGGTATGGCAAATGAGCTGAACCACCGCGGACCGGACAGCGAGGGGTTTTACGTGAAAGAGAACTTCGGTCTGGGGCATAAGCGGCTTTCGATACTGGATTTATCCGAAAACGGAAATCAGCCGATGGTTTCCGGTGACGGAAAGTACGTGATTGCCTACAACGGATGTGTATATAATTTCAAAGAACTGAGAGCCGGGCTTGAAAAAGAGAATGTTGTTTTTAAATCGAAGAGCGATACTGAGGTGATACTGGAAGGGCTGGCGATGTATGGGTTTGGTTTTGTGGAAAAGCTGAATGGTATGTTTGCTTTTGCCTTCTGGAATGCGGAAGAAAGAAAGCTGATGCTTGTGCGGGACAGGTTTGGCGTGAAACCGCTTTATTACTGGAATAGCGGTAAGTCATTTGTTTTTGCCTCGGAGATAAAGGGTATACTGAAACATCCGGATTACAAAATATCTCTGAATAAAGATGCATTGAATGAGTATTTCACATTTCAGAATTTATTTTCTGACAATACACTTTTTGCAGATATAAAACTGCTTCCTGCGGGACACAGCATTTTTATAGATTCAAATACGGGTGAAGTGAGCGGGAAAAGATGGTGGGATTTTAACTTTTCGGAGCCGAACGAAAAACTTTCATTTGAGGATGCAAAGGATGAGACGATGAACGGGCTGAGGAGCGCCGTGCAAAGGCAGTTAGTTTCCGATGTACCGCTTGGTGCGTATTTATCCGGCGGGATGGATTCCGGTTCGATTACGGCTATAGCATCTGCGGAGATGAAACGGCTTTATACTTTTACGTGCGGATTTGATATGTCGGAAGTGACAGGTGTAGAAACAAATTATGATGAGAGAAAAGATGCGGAATTGATATCGAATCATTTTAAAACAGAGCAGTATGAACTTGTAATCAATGCCGGGGATTTAAGGTGGTCTTTGCCGAAAGTTGTCCGGCATCTGGAAGATTTGCGTGTCGGTATGTCGTACCCGAATTATTATATATCAAAGCTGGCATCGAAGTTCGTGAAGGTGTGCCTGCAGGGAACGGGCGGAGATGAATTGTTTGGTGGATATCCCTGGCGGTACTACAGAGTGTTTCATTCTTTATCAAAAGATGAGTTTTTTGAAAATTACTATACATACTGGCAAAGACTTGTACCCGATGGAGATAAACAGTTTTTGTTTCAGGAAGGTGTTTTGAAGAATATTGAAGTAAATTCTCCAAAAGAAATTTTTAAAAGTGTTTTTGTGGCAAATGATAAGCTGAGTTATCATTCTCCTGAAGAGCACATTCAGAATTCATTGTATTTTGAGATAAAGACTTTTCTGAACGGTTTGCTGATAGTGGGAGATAAATTGTCCATGGCACACGGTCTTGAAGAGAGGTATCCTTTCCTTGATAACCATCTTGTGGACGTGGCGCAGAGGATACCCGTAAGGCATAAACTGAATAATCTTGACAAGGAAATTTCCAAAATAAATGAGAATGCACTGAAAGACAAGAAAAGAACTTTATCTTATAAGCTTCACGATGACGGAAAAAATGTGCTCAGGAAAGCAATGACAGATTTTGTTCCGGAGAAAATTCTTAGCAGGAAAAAGCAAGGATTTTCTGCGCCGGATGAAAGCTGGTACAGAGGCGAAAATGCAAGTTACGTAAAAGAGCTTTTACTAAACAATAAAGCGGTGTCTTACGAGTATTTGAATAAAAATTATGTAGAAAAGATTATTGATGAACACATGAATAACAAGATAAATCATAGATTGCTAATATGGTCATTTATGAATTTTGAATGGTGGTGCAGAATATTTTTAAACGGAGAAACGGTAAATTAATATGACGTATCAGGGAAGGGATTTGGTAAACAGTGACAGAGTAATCTGTACAAGGTGTATTTATGATGACAGCATTCCGGGGATTATATTCGATGAGAAAGGTGTTTGCAATTATTGCAAAATGGTTGACGGGTTTGTGGAAGAATACAAAACAGGTTCGAAGGAAGGTATTGCAGAGTTTGAAAAGATTGTTGCAAAGGTTAAGAAAGCTGGTAAGAACAAAAAGTACGATGTTGCAGTTGGGGTAAGCGGAGGAACGGATTCATCGTATATGCTTTATCTGGCTATACAGTACGGACTAAGGCCGCTTGCAGTGCATTACGACAATACCTGGAATTCTGCGATTGCAACTGAAAACATCAGGAAGGTGACGAAGGCACTAAATGTGGATTTATTTACATACGTTGTTGACAATAAGGAAATGGATGACATCTTCGGATCTTTCTTCCGTGCAGGAGTGCCCGAGCTCGATGCTGCGACAGATTTGGCATTTCCGGAAATAATGTACAGAGCCTGCAAAAAGCATAATATAAAATATTCTTTCGAAGGACATTCATTCGTTGAAGAAGGAGTTTCTCCGATAGGATATTTCTATTTCGATGGAGGATACATCAAAGATATTCACAGACAATTCGGAAAGATGAAGATGAAAAGCTATCCGAATATGACATTTATGAAATTTTTGTACTGGACTATCTTTGTAAGGATAAAGCGTATAAGACCATTCTGGTATTTGCCGTATTCAAAAGAAGATGCAAAAGCTTTTTTGATGAAAAACTACGGATGGGAGTACTACGGCGGGCATCATCTTGAAAACAGAATCACGGCTTTTCATCATAGTTATTATAACCCGATAAAATTCGGCATAGACCAGCGTAACAACAGTCTTGGTGCACTTGTAAGGAAAGGTGACTTGACGAGAGACGAAGCATATAAAATTTATTCGGAGCCGCCATACCTGGAGCCGGAGCTGCTCGAATATTTCAAAAAACGACTTGATCTATCGGATGAAGAGTTTACAGGAATAATGAATGAAGAACCAAGAACTCATAAAGATTTTAAGAATTATAAGAAACTGTTCAGATTATTCAGGCCATTGTTCTTTGTATTGTACAAAATGAACATTGTTTACAAGAGTTTTTATGTGAAATATTGTGTGATAAAAAATTAAGATGATAGTAATAGTTAACTACGGATTAGGTAATCTGGGTTCGATTCAGAATATGCTTAAAAAGATTGGAGTTGAAAGTAAGGTATCTTCAGAGCCAAACGAAATACTTTCAGCCGAGAAATTGATATTGCCAGGGGTTGGTAATTTCGGCAGGGGTATGCAGGAACTGAACAGCAGGGGATTAAAAGATATTCTAAACCAAAAAGCACTGGTCGAGAAAACACCGGTACTGGGAATTTGTCTTGGGATGCAATTAATGACGGATGAAAGTGAGGAATCGGAATCTGTAGGACTGGGATGGATTAATGCGAAAACATACAAATTTGATTTTGCTGACAATGAAATGAAGGTCCCTCAT
>CAIUQV010000231.1 GCA_903901375.1 uncultured Ignavibacteriota bacterium | reverse complement strand
TGTTCCAAACCCGAACATAACACCAGTAAGGATTCCGAAAAGCATAGATACAATAGAAATCTGATTTGGGGTTATATTAGTTGAGTAGATTAACTTTACAAACAGGAATGACATTGGTCTGTAGAAGAAAATATCAAGCAATTCCTCAACATCGTAACCCTTTAACGAACTTTTATATTCTGTATACCAGCTCATAGATTAATAATCCCTGCTTCCTTTCATTGTGCTGTTTTTCTCTGTTTTAATTTCTTAATTCTTTTCTTGTATTCTTTCTTAGATTCCACTAAGTACTTCTTTTTAACCTGAGTTACGAAATACTCCTGAACATTGAAATACTCTTTCTCACCTTTTTCATTTATCGGTACTTCAATCCTTGAATACGTACCATCACTGTTGAGAACCCTTGCTTTAACATTATCCTTAAGATACAGATGCAAAATCTCTTCAAGGTCTTCCTTGATTTTCGGATGTTCAATTGGATAGAGCATTTCTACGCGGCGGTCAAAATTCCTCTGCATAATATCCGCCGAACCCGAATATATAACCGGTTTACCGTTATTGTAGAAATAGTATATTCTGCTATGCTCAAGAAATCTGCCTACTACACTTATAACCCTTATGTTTTCGCTGATTCCTGCAATACCGGGACGAAGCCTGCATATTCCCCTTACTATTAAATCAATCTTCACGCCTGCATTCGATGCCTGAAAGAGTTTAAAGATAAACTTATCATCTACAAGTGAATTTGCTTTAATTATAATATGCCCGTTTCCGTTAGCTTTGTGACTCTCGATTTCGTTATCTATAAAACCAATTAGTGATTTTCTCATCGAGTAAGGTGCAACAAGAAACTTATTATAAAATTTCTGTTTTGAATGTCCCGTAAGATAATTGAATAAGTCAGATGCATCTTTGCAGAAATCTTCATTACAGGTAAATAAACCAAGGTCGGTATATATTCTTGAAGTAACAGGGTTGTAGTTACCTGTGCTTAAGTGCAGATACCTTGTCATCTTGCCGGATTCTTTTCGTACTACAAGCAAAAGTTTACAGTGGGTTTTTAATCCCGAAATACCGTAAACTACGTGAACACCTGCATTCTCAAGTTTCTTTGCCCAGATAATATTATTTTCCTCGTCAAACCTTGCCTTAAGTTCCACTACAGCTGTGACCTGCTTTCCGTTTTCTGCTGCGTGTATCAGAGATTTGATAATCGGTGAATCGCCGCTTGTCCTGTAGAGAATCATTTTAATTGCATATACATTCTTATCCTCAGCAGCCTGCGCAATAAATTCTGTAACAGACGAGAAAGAATAAAACGGATGATGAAGCATAATATCACGTTTCCTTATTGCCTTAAAGAAATCATCCTCTTCCAGAAAGAAGGATGAAATTCTCGGCATATAACCATCGTCTTTTAAAGTACGTTTATCAATCCTGTATAAATACATTAAATCACCAAGGTTGATAGGACCGTCAACTTTATAAACTTCTGTGTTATCGAGCTCAAGGTCGTCTATTAGAAAGTTAAGAATCTTATCGGGAATCTTTTCTTCCACTTCAAGACGTACAATCACTCCGAGTCTTCTCTTTTTAACCTCTTCTTCTATCAGTGTCAGCAAATCACCCGCCTCTTCCTCTTCAAGTTCAAGGTCAGCATTTCTTGTAATACGGAAAGCATAACAATCCGTTATTTCCATTCCCTGAAAAAGCTTACTCGCGTTTGCTTCTATAACATCTTCGAGCAGTATATACTGATTGCTGTTTTCCTTTCCTATAGAAAGAAACCTTGGAAAGTTTCCGGGTATCTGAAGAACCGAAACCTTATCTTCCCTTAATTCGGTTTCCGGATCATCAAGTACCAGAGCAAAGGCGAGGGTTCTATTTACTAAGTTGGGAAACGGATGAACATTGTCCATCGCGATAGGTGTGAGTACAGGATAAATCTCGTTGTCAAAATATTTATCAAGTCTTGTCTTTTCATCCTCATCAAGTTCGCTGTATTTATAGAATCTGATGTTGTTCTGTTTAAGCTCGGGAATAATATCTTCATTAAATATTCTGTATGCTTCTTTCACCTGCGGACAAAGTTCCTGATAAACAAATTCACGCTGTTCCTGAGCAGTAAGTCCGTCGGACGTGGTTTCGTTCACTTCACTGAAAACCTGTCTCTTTAGTCCCGAGACACGAATCATAAAGAACTCGTCAAGGTTCGTACTGAATATTGAAAGAAATTTCACCCTTTCGAGCAAAGGCTGGGTTTTATCTCCAGCCTCTTCAAGTACTCGCTTGTTAAACTCTATCCAGCTTAGTTCCCTGCTGAACAGATATTCAGACCTTATTTTATTCTTGTTCTTCAATAATTAGTAATCTTAAAATCAATCTTATCGCCTTCTTTCACACCATACTTATCTGAGAATCCTGCAACCACTTCTACTACGTACATAGACTTCTTTTCTGACGGCAGAGACTTTTCGGAAAACGGTGTTGTGCTTTTATGTATCTTTACTATTTCCTTGTTCTCATTTACAAACATAATATCGAGAGAAAGAACAGTGTTCTTCATCCAGAAAGACTGCAATTCAGAAACCACAAACACAAAAAGCATTCCTTGTGTATCTTCCATCGTTTTCCTGAACATTAGTCCACGAGAGCGCTTGGCATCGTTATCTGCTATCTCAACGTCAATTTTCTTTATAACCTTTTTATCTTTTGCACTGACAAATTCAAGTTCGCCCTGTTTCTTAAACTGTGGTTCCTGGGTTTCCTTTTGCTTATCGTTTTTTTCCGTGTTCACTTTATGCTCAATAGGTTTTTTATCATTAATTGAAGTATATATAAAATATCCTGCAACGATAACCACCACTGCAATTAACAAATAAAGAACTATGTTCGGTTTCTTTTCTTCGGCTTTATTATTCACCATTATTTCTTTGATAAAAATTCTTTAATAGAATCCATCAGGTACATATTCTGCTCCCTTGTACCTAACGTGATTCTTGTTTCTGTTTTAAATGCTTCTTCATCGAGGAATTTAATCAGAAGGTTTCTGTCTTTTAAGAACTTATTAAGGTCTTTCCTGATGCCATGAGGCATATCCACAAGCATAAAGTTTGCATAGGACTTATAAGGAGTAAATCCATCGAGCTTTGAAAACTCTTTGTAGAAATACTCTTTATCTTCCTGCATTAACTTCGTAATCTTTTCGTAATATTCCAAATCTTTATAAGCAATGGCTCCAACTTTCTCAGAAATCTGGTTAAACCCGAGATACCTAACGGTATAATTCATCAGTTCTTCAAGATTTTTACCCGTAAATGCATAACCTATTCTGAGTCCTGCAAGTCCAAAATACTTTGAAAATGTTCTGCAGATAACAAGGTTTGGGAATTCATCGAGAAATGGTTTAACGTAATCGTTTTCCATGGAACCAAATCCCCAGTATGCTTCATCAATCATAACGAGTGCTCCGCGACAGGCATCAAGGAATCTGTATAAATCTTCTTTGGAGATTTTGTTACCGGTTGGATTGTTTGGCGACGCAATTAAAACTATTCTTGGTTTTTCCCTGTCGTATATTTCTATCATCTTATCCACATTGTAAGTATAAGTAGCGACACCGTCCTCAAAACCTTTGCCCATCGGATACTCAACATTAAATCCGCCTACTTCATAAGCAACTTTCTTGTAATACCACCAGGCTTCCCTTGGAATTAATATCTTTTCTTTCCTGTCGAGATAGTAATGGATGATCTGTTTCAGTAAATCTTCGCTTCCGTAGGAAAGTATAACCTGTTTTTCGGGAAGTTTAAATTCGTCAGCAATCATTTTCGATAAACTCGATTTAATGCCAAAAGCAAACTCCCTTGAATAATTTGAAAGTTCATTAATAGTAACAGTCTTTAAAAAGTCATAACACTTGGGAGATGGTCCGTACTGAGACTCATTCCTGTCAAGGTATTGCAGCTCTTTATACTTTTTCGGGTCAGTCATTTTATTGTTGTTTATGTTATAAAATAATTTTAATTAATATACGATTGAATTACTTCTTAGTTAAGAATTTCTTTATTCCGTTTTTGCAGTCCTCCGACATCCTCGTCAATGTGTTCATATCAACTGCATATTCAAGGGATGCTTCAAATCCCATAGAAGATATATTTTTAAACATTTCTTTAGTCAGCATTACTGAGCTTGCCGGAAGCTGATTAAGACTCTCGCATAGTTTATCTGTATAGCTTTCAAGCATATAATCTTCTACCACGTAATTCACAAATCCAATCTTGTGAGCTTCTGTTCCGTTTATGAACTTTGAAGTAAGGAGTAAATCCTTTGCATGGGTTTCGCTCACCCGCTTTAAAAGAAAAATCATAACGATTGCAGGAATAAATCCTATGCGGACTTCCGTGTAACCAAACTGTGCTTTGTCAGAAGCAACGATTAAGTCGCAGGCACTCGCAATTCCGCAGCCGCCCGCAAGTGCGTAACCGTCAACCATTGCAATAGTCGGCTTGTTGCAGCCATATATTGCAAGAAGAAGATTCTTATAATTGCTCGAATCCTTCTTGTTCTGAAGTACATCAAAGTCCTGAATCTTATGCAGATAATCAAGAAACAAACCCGAACAGAAGTTACCGCCGGCACCTGTAATGATAATAGACTTAGTACCTTCATCTTCTGAAAGATAATTAACTGCATCAGTCAGTTCTTTTATCATCTCATCGTCGAGCGAATTTCTCTTGTCAGGACGGTTTAGAATCAGTTTCTTCGTCTGACCCATATCCTGAAACAATATCTTTTTAAAATCTTTATCCATATGCGTTATTATTAATTCGTTATAAAATTAATATGATGTTCGTTCTCGAAATTAACAACCTGCGATTTTATCATAAAGTACTTTGTTAGTGTATCCTCAGTTATTATGTCCAGAGTATTACCTTTTGAAACAATGCTGCCTTTTTCAAGCAGAATAGTTTCGTCCGTGTATTTAATCGCAACGTTAAGATCATGGGTAACAGTAACAATCGTCAGCCCCTTCTCTTTATTTAAATTACGTAAAACATTAAATATATCAAATTGATAATGAACGTCTAAATAAGTTAGCGGTTCATCCACAACAAGCATTTTCCCGTCAAGATCTCCCCTGCAATCCAGCTGTACAAGTGACAAAGCTATAATCACCTTTTGCTTTTCGCCGCCTGAAATGTTTCCAAGACTCTTGTCACTAAGGTCTTTTATAGATAAAAGCTCCAGTGCATAATCGACTGCATCGGTGTCTTCCTTTGTACCTCTGAACTGTGTAAACGGCTTGTACGAATACCTTCCGAGCGAAAGAAAATCATTTACCTTTATATCAAAATCGAAGAAAACATTATGCTGAGGGATATAGGATATTTTACGTGCAAGATATTTTGGCGGAAACGAGGAAATGTTTTTCCCTTCGAAAGAGACAGTACCCTTATAATCTTTCAGCAGTCCTGTGATTAATTTAACTAAAGTGGATTTACCTGAACCGTTCCTGCCTATTACTGAATAGAATTTTCCTTTTTCGAAAGTAAGATTTACACCATTAAGTATAACCTTGTCTCCGCTGTAAGAAAAATCCACAGACTCAACTGTCAACAAAGGCAATATCATCTCAAGGTTTGTTTTACTTGATGAATTCCGAGTTCTTGTAGTTGTAATACCACTCAAACTTTCCTGTTCCCTTGTCTGCATCATAATCTATAAAGCAAACTCCGGATTTTCTGAACTGGAAATTTAATTCCTTCCTGTCCGTCAGACTCTCTACCAGCAGGGACATAAGCGGCTCGTGTCCTACAAGAGCAATTGTATTGAATACTGTATTACGTTTCAGAAGCTGTGTAACCTTTGACACTGCTCCGTTAAGAAGCAATTCATTCGCTATCTCAACGTCGTGCTTATACTTTAAAGTAGCAGCAAGAACTTCAGCCGTTTGAACTGCACGGATTAACGGGCTCGTGAATACTTTGTCAAGATCAATAAAATAATCCTTCAATGACTTGAATACTGTAGTCGATGTTTTACGACCTTTTGGAGTTATAAACCGTAAATCGTCTGACCTTACTGATTCAGTTTCATAGTCTATTGCTTCTGCGTGTCTTATTAAGAACAGTTTCATACCTTATATATTTTAATTTATGCTTTGATTTATTTACTTATAAAACTCTCAACGGATTTTATTCCGTTTAAATTATTTAATACTACTTCCGAAATTCCGTTTTGAAGACTTACATCGTTATTAATCCTTACGCGTATGTAATTCTCAGTCCATCCCTCGATGTAATCTTTACCGCCGCTTTTCATCACCCTGTTTTCAAAAAGTACTTTCTGCTTCGTTCCCACAAAGCGCGAATAAAAATCATACTTCTTCTTCGCAGATAAGTTCCTCAAAGTTTCACTTCTCTGCTTTCTTTTCATTATATCTACCTTCCCCGGCATCGTAACCGCCAGAGTGTTCTTTCTTTCCGAATAACTGAACACGTGCAGATAACTAATCGGCAGACTGTCCAGAAAATCATACGTATTCATAAAGTTCTCATCCGTCTCACCGGGAAACCCGATTATCACATCAATCCCCACACCAACGTCGGGTATTTCAGTATTCACCTTTTCGATAAGCTCGCGAAAGAATCCAAGATTGTACCTTCTCCTCATCAGCTTTAAAACTTCAGCGTCTCCGCTCTGAAGAGGAATATGAAAATGATTGCA
>CAIUQV010000230.1 GCA_903901375.1 uncultured Ignavibacteriota bacterium | reverse complement strand
CAAAGAAAGGTTAATGCTTAAGCGGTTCTTAGAATCAGGAGAGAAAGATAAGCACTTTAGAATATTAAAGATGAGGATTAAGAAAAGTTATCCTGCTATTAGTCTTGATTATCAGTTAATCAGTCAAGTTATCAATAAACTGGAACCTACATAGGGCTTTTTATGGAGAAGAGTTAACAATCGCCATCCCAACCTGAGCAGTTTTGTTTCTCTCTCCTTTTTTTAATAGAATAGTGGAAATCTTTGATTAACCTTCGAACGCCAAGAGAATGAATCCTCATTCCAATGGTGAAAAACAACAGTATTACAAGAACAATCAGTAACCAACCACTAACATCAAAACTTTCTAGTGGGATTGAGGAAATTATTATTACCAAAACAAAAAATGGTATTTCGTTAAATAAAAAACAAAGACCATCAATTGGAGATATGCCTTCAAAAAAACCAAAAACAATTTTCTACAAACCAGAATATAGTAGCGGCAATGGAACCGCACAGGTTGTTGATATTTTAGGTGGTAAGTTTTTTTCAAACCCAAAACCGCTAAAATTAATAAGTGATTTTTTAGAAATAGGGATTAATGAAAATGACATCCTCCTTGACTTCTTTGCTGGAAGTGGCACTACAGGTGATGCCATATATCAACTCAATGTAAAAGATGATGGAAAACGTAAATTTATACTAATTCAACTACCAGAACCAATTGACACAAAGAAGAACAAAGCGGCTTATGATTTTGTGAAAGAAGAACTTAAAGCTGAACCAACAATATTTGAAATTACAAAGGAGCGATTGAAAAGAGCCGCTGCAAAAATTGCAAAGGATAAGAAAGATTATAAAGGTGACCTTGGTTTCAAAATATTTGAAACCACACCTATTTGGGAGGATTACAACTTTGAGGCTGAACTCTTCGATAAATCGCAAACGCTTTTTGATGAAAACAAGTTAACAGAAGAAGACATTAAAGCTATACTTACAACGTGGAAAACTTATGATGGAATATTCTTAACACAGGATTTAGAAAATATTGATTTAAACGGTTACACATCTTATTATGGTAATGGAAAATTGTATCTAATGGACAAGGGATTTACAACAGAGCATTTGAAAGCATTGCTTGAAAAGATTGATTCGGACAAGAAATTCAATCCTACTTCGATTGTTGCGTTCGGCTATCACTTTGAAAGCAAGAATTTGAGAGAACTTTCAGAAAACGTGAAGTCGTATGGTAACAAGAAGCATATTGATATTGACTTTATAACAAGGTATTAGAATGAAGGGATTTAATTTTGAGAAAAATCTTAGCCATCAAACACACGCTGTTGACAGCACTGCGGCGGTGTTTGAGAATATTAGGCTTATTAATCCAACCGAAGCGGAGAAAAACTTCATCAATCCAGCGTTTGATTTTTTAAGCGACTGGGCATATCCACAAAACATAAGAACTGTTCAAGGAAGCAATGGAATTGATGAGCCAATCAAACGGAACAACAGCATCGTTGATATAATGATGGAAACAGGAACAGGCAAAACCTACACATATACCAAAACCATTTTTGAACTAAATAAGGAATACGGCATTTTCAAGTTTATAGTGGTTGTACCTACTTTATCAATTAAAGCAGGAACGATTGATTTTCTAAAATCTGACAGCAGCAGAGAACATTTCAAGGAGCAATATGGAAAAACTATACACTTACACATTGTAGAAAGCCAGAAGAACAGCAAAAGCAAAAAATCGGTAATACCGTCAGCGGTAGCAAGTTTTGTAAATGCCGGACGGTATGAGAAAAACAGTATTCAGGTGATGATTATTAATGCCGGAATGATTAACTCCGAGACGATGCAAAAGAGTTTTGACAGAGGGCTGTTTGATAAATACACTGTTCCATTTGATGCAATTGGAGCAACGAAATCCTTTATTATAATTGACGAGCCGCACAAATTTGCACAAAGCAATAAAACCTGGGAGAACATTCAAAAGATGAAACCCCAGTTTATTTTGCGATATGGTGCAACTTTTCAAGGATATGAAAATCTGAT
>CAIUQV010000229.1 GCA_903901375.1 uncultured Ignavibacteriota bacterium | reverse complement strand
CGTACAGGAGTAACGTTTGCATTTGCAAAAATGTCTTCAGCTTTATTACCAGTAACAAATTCAACAACTGAACGGATAGCAGCTTCCATCACACCGCCAGTAGCACCGAAATTCAAACCTGCACCGGATGCATCTCCGAATGGACTGTCGAAATGTGTCTTTGGCATTTCAGGTAAAAATATACCAGCTTCTTTAATCATCTTTGCCATTTCACGGGTTGTTAAACCATAATCTACATCTTTATAGCCTGAGGAATTCATTTCAGGCCTGTTACATTCGAATTTCTTAGCAGAACAAGGCATCAAAGCAACAGACACTACATCTTTTGGGTCGACATTTACCTGCTGTGCATAAAATGTTTTAAGTATTGCACCAAACATCTGCTGGGGTGATTTTGCAGAAGACATATTATCAAGATATTCAGGATAATAATGCTCAATGTATTTTACCCATCCCGGTGAACAGCTTGTAAATTGTGGAAGAGCAACACTCTTATCTCCACCAACGAGTGCTTTATATAGTCTTATTATTAACTCTGTTCCTTCTTCAATGATAGTTAAGTCGGCAGTAAAGTTAGTATCAAAGACTGCATCAAAACCAATTCTTTTTAGAGCAGTATTAAGTTCCTGTGTAAGTGAAGTACCTGCTTCCATACCAAAACATTCAGCAATAGCTGCCCTTGGCGATGGAGCTGTTTGGATTACAACGTGTTTTTTCGGATCGTCAATCGCTGCCCAGATTTCGTCCGAAGGATCGTTTGCTTTCAATGCTGCAGTCGGACAACGGTTGATGCATTGACCGCAATTTATACAAATAACATCAGCAAGAGGTTTCTCCATAAATGTACCAATATGTGTTTTATCACCTCTGTCTATTGATTCAAGTACACCTACCTCCTGTAAATCAATACAGGTTCTTACGCATCTCTTACAAAGAACGCATTTACTCATATCCCGAACAACAGAATATGAAGATTTATCGATTTCATATGCCGGTTTATCACAATGTCCGAAAGTATATTCGTCAACTCCGTATTCCTGAGCAAGTGACTGAAGTTCGCAATTACCGTTTCTGAGACAAGAATAACATTCGCCATAATGTTCAGAAAGCATTAAGTCAATAATATGCCGTCTTGCTTTTCTGACCTGCGAAGTAGAGGTCTTAACTTTAATAGACGCAGTAATCGGAAAAGCACAAGCCGCCTGCAAAGTTCTCATACCTTCAACTTCAACAGCACAAACACGACATACACCCGCAACACAGAGGTCTTCGTGATGGCAAAGAGTTGGAATATGAATCTGGTTTTGCTGGCATGCTTCTAATATAGTGGTTCCAAGAGGAACCGAAACTTTTTTCTCATTTAGTTCAACAGTAATCATACCGCCAATTGAAGTTGGATCGGTTGGTTTTTCAACCTTTAATGGCTGCTGGCTGACTGGAGCTCTTGATTTTTTATTCTTATCCATTGTTATGCTTCAATTTTATTTAATATTTCATCTTTAAAATTTTCCAGTATCGAAATGAAAGAGTTAGGACTTGACTGACCAAGTCCGCATTTAGATGCGACCTGCATAGTGGAGCCAAGTTCTTTTAGTTTATTTATGTATTCAAATGTGAATTTTCCTTTTTCAATCATTTCTACACCTTCAAGTAGCTTTACATTTCCAATCCTGCATGGAGTACATTGACCGCATGATTCTTCAACAAAGAACTCCATAAAATTCTTTAGAATTTTAAGCATGTCCCTGTTTTTACTGAAAATCATAATGGAACCCCCTGTTCCAATATCCTCATAAGCTAATGTTCTCTCGAACTGCGATGCGGGAATGCAGATACCTGATGCACCACCTACCTGAACGGCTTTTGTTTCTTTAGCATCTACTAATTTTAGAAGTTCAGAAACTTTAGTCCCCCAGGGAAGTTCATAGACACCCGGTTTATTGCAATCACCTGAAATTGAAAATAGCTTTGAGCCGCTTGATTTATCTGTTCCTACTTTAGCATACCAGTCGCCGCCTTTAACTACAATATGAGAAGCAGCAGCAAGTGTTTCAACGTTATTCACCGAAGTAGGCCTTCCGTTGTATCCTGTGTTAACAGGGTAAGGAGGACGGTTACGGGCTTCGCCTCTGTTTCCTTCAAGAGATTCTATTAACGCAGTTTCCTCACCACAAACATAAGCACCTGCACCCATACGAATTTTTATATCATAATTAAAATCAGTAACTCCAAGTATTTTTTCTCCGAGTAAATTATCTTTACGCATCTGGTCAAGATAATCTTCAAGAAATTTCTTCATATATTCATATTCGCCACGAAGATAGACAATGCCTTCTTTTGCACCAACAGTATAGCCACCAACGACCATACCATCAAATACCAGCTCCGGATATTCAGTTAATAATACTCTGTCCTTAAATGTACCGGGTTCACCTTCGTCTGCATTACAGACTAAAAACTTTTGATCTGCTTTTGCAGCAGCTGTTAACATCCATTTTGTTGAAGTAGGAAATCCTGCTCCTCCTCTGCCTTTTAATTTTGAAGATTTTATTTCGAACAGAACATTTTCCCTGCCTATTTCGAGAGCTTTCTTTATTGCATCTCCACGAGTGTATTTAGAAAATAATACGGGCCCTGTTCTTTGCTGTTTGCTAAAAATTGGTTCCATGGAAGATATTTTTTAAATTAGAAGTATATTTAATAAATTTGGTTTTTTCAGTATTAAATCTGTGAGGAATAAAAGTACAGGAAAGGTTTAATAAGTATATAACTAAACCTTCGTTACAGTGTTTATTCAATATACGAAATGGGTTTGACGACAAATTTTATTCCTAAGCTTTAACAAAATTAGACAATATATCCCGATTACTCAAGACTAAAAACTTTACCTAAATTAACGAATATAGTTAACGCTTTTAAATTTTTTCTTTGAATTAGAAAGTATAAATTGTGTAAAAATATATTAATTGGAATTATTAAGGCATTCATATTCGGTATTCAAAAAAGACTTAAAGTCTGAGATAAAAAACAGGTATGTGATAAACTCGCTTCTTATGTTTGTGATTATAACAATATCTATAATAAGATTTTCGCTTGGTGATGAAAAGGTTGACGATACAATTTTATCTGGACTATTCTGGATAGTAATTTTCTTCACTGCTATTAGCGGACTATCAAGAGTGTTTATAAAAGAAGAAGAGACAGGCACTTCCTTAGCCCTGAAACTATCAGCAGGAGCAACAGAAGTCTTTATTGGCAAACTATTCTTTAATTTTGTTCTTACATTTTCTCTTAATATGGTAATATTCTTTTTGTTCTCATTGATAACAGGTATAAGAATTAATAATTTTCCTGCTTTTGCTTTTACTGTTATCCTTGGAAACTTTGGGATTGTATCTGCCTCTACAATTATTGCTGCAATTATTGCAAAAGCAAACTCAAAAGGTACACTCTATCCTGTATTAGCATTTCCTGTTTTACTACCATTACTTATAACAATGATCGATGCCACTAAACTTGCATCAGAAGGAGTTCCCACAATAGAGCTAATGGGAAATTTTCAGATTTTAGTTTCTTACACAGTTGTAATTACTATAGTTTCATTATTCCTGTTTAAATTCGTATGGGAAGATTAAATGAGAAATAATAAATTTTACAATGATTTATCTTCGGATTACGATTCTATGCTGAACATAGACAAAGTTATAAATAACAGAACATCGTCCTTAAAAAAATTTATAAAAAGAGAATACAAAAACGCAATAGATATTGGATGCGGTACAGGTGCAGATTCAATAGCATTAGCGATGAATGGTCTGAATGTAAATGGTTACGATACTTCAGAAAAAATGATTAAAAAAGCTAAGCTAAATGCTAAAGGAAAAAACCTAAAAATCAGATTTTCAAATTCACCGGTTCAAGACATTAAAAGTACTTACAATTCAAAAATTGATATAGTTGTATCTCTTGGAAATGCTGTTGCAAATATTAACACTGTTACACTGAATAGTATCATCAGAAAAGTGCACAAATTATTAAAACCAAACGGAATATTCATCATTCAAATCCTTAATTACGAATTAATAAGAAAATCAAATAAAAGAATTGTAAATATCACTAAGAGCAAAGATAGTTTATTTATAAGGTTTTATGATTTCGCAAAAAACAAACTGATTTTTAATGTACTGAGGATTAATAACAGCAGTCAGGATTTCAGTTTAATCTCAACCGAACTATTCGAACACAAGCGTAATAATCTTAAAGCAATATTAAAACAAGCAGGCTTTTCTGGAATAAGGTTTTATTCAGATCTAAACGAATCTTTATTTAATTCAAAGGAATCAAAAGACCTTATAATTATAGCGAAAAAATAGTTTAATAACTTATTTGAACGATGTCGACTACCCGAAATACTTCTGCATATTTATATTTTGCTGAGTCTCTACCAATATTTTCCTTAAAGAATTTTGCAAAGTTTTCAAAGTTTGGAAACTGTGATTTGAAAGAACTGAGAACATCAAGTTTAAAATTCAGTTTATCAGTGATATCATATTCATAGTTTGGTTTGTGAGTTCCAAAGAAATACAGTTTCTCAATTCTATGCTTACCGTTTTTATCCGGATAAATAAAATCATTTTTTGCGGCAAAGACAGCATCAAAAACCGCTAAAGCAATATTCCTGTGATCCCGGTGGTTTAAATTAATATTATCAAACTCCATATTTGCAGGATCGAATGAAAATACTATTTCAGGTTTTAGTTCTTTAAATAATAAAGTAAGTTTTTCACGTAGATTATCGTTATAATCAAGAAAACCGTCTTTATACCCGAGAAAATGAATTTCTTTTACGCCAACTTTACCTGCAGCCGTAAGCTGCTCTTTCTTCCGGATATCAATTCGCTCTTTACTTGAAAGTGATTTGACCTTAAATCCATTTTCACCATTTGTTGCAATGATATAATGGATTTCATATCCTTTCTCTTTGAAATTTAAAAGAGTTACCGGACAACCAAATTCAATATCGTCCGGATGAGCTCCAACGGCTACAATTACTTTTCTTTTCATTTTAGGTATTCAATGTTTCTGCAAGATAGATAATTTATAGAATAAATGACGCTTATTTAAGCAGTACATTTATTCTTTTTTATAGTTTATTATACCTAAGAAATACAGTGCATTTTGTAATTAAAAACACTAAAATTAACAATTCTTAAATCAGGGTATGGAAAAACTAAACTTACAAAAATTACCACCTTTCTTGGAAAGTAATCTTCAGGGTATTATTATCTATAAAAATAATAAACTCGTATACACAAATCATAAAGCAACTGATATACTTGGATTTACTTTAAAAGATATTAAGAAATTTGATATTGATAATATTCATAAAAGAGTAAATAAATGTGAAGAAGAAAAAACAAAACACTTTTTTAAGAAACTTAATTCAACACCGGAATTTGAAGAAAGCATTGAAGTAAAATTCAAAACTTCATCAAAAGACTGGAAGTGGCTTAACATACTTGCCAAATCTGTTTCTTATAATAATGAAAAGTTTGAAATTCTGAACATCACAGATATAACAGAGCGAAAAGATTTTGAATGCAGATTAATAGAAAATGAAAAAAGATACAAAAATTTTATAGAACAGACATCAGAAGGAATATCTTATCTTCACTTTAAGAAACCTTTAAAAACTTCAACTTCATTTTCAAAATTAATAAAAGAGATTTACAAATATGGTTATATTCAAGACTGCAATGATTCTTTTGCAAAAATGTACGGTTTAAACTCAAGGAAAGAAATAATTGGGAAGAATTTAATTGATATTCATGGTACGGATAAAAATGATGTAAACATTAAAGCATTTAAAGAACTGGCGGATAATGGCTTTAAAGTCCAGAATGTTATAACAGAAGAATTTGACGATTTAGGTCAAAAGAAGTACTTTATCAATAATTCGATTGGGATAATAGAAAATGGACTTCTTTTGGGAATCTGGGGAGCTCAAATAGATATTACTGAAAGACAAAAAACAGAGAAGAATATAATTGCTGCATATAGAATATCAGAAGCTGCAAATAGTGCAACTAATTTGAATGATTTATATGAATCAATTCACCATATTGTTGGAACACTTATGCCTGCTGATAATTTTTATATTGCAATATACGATAAAGGCAGAGATTTAATAACATTTCCGTATTTTATTGATGAATATGACAAAGAAGCTCCACAAAGAAAACCCGGAAATGGTATAACAGAATATGTAATTAATTCGGGAAAGTCATTACTTGCGACTCCGAAAGTAATAAAAGAATTAAGGGCAAACGGTAATTCAATACCGTTTGGTACTGAATCGATTGACTGGCTTGGTGTTCCACTTAAAATAAAAGGTGAGACGATTGGAATTCTTGCTGTTCAATCATACTCAGAGGGTATCAGATACAGTCAGGGTGATGTTGAAATCCTGGAATATGTTTCCGCCCAATTAGCAATGGCATATGAAAGGAAATTGTCAGAAGAATCCCTCAGGTTTAGTGAAATAAAAAGCCGTGCAATAATAGCTGCAATACCGGATTTAATGTTTATTCAGAATTACGATGGAGTATACCTCGAATATCACGCAAGGGATAAAAATTTATTACTTTTCGAACCAGATGAATTTTTAGGGAAAAGTTACAGACATGTTTTACCAAGTGAATTAATAAAATTATTTGATGATGTCATTAAGGAGGCAATAAATACAAATGAAATTCAAATTTGTAAATACCCTCTTGAGATAAAAGGCAATCTGCATTTTTTTGAAGCCCGTTTTATAACTTATGATAACGATAAAATTTTGAGTACAATCAGAGATATTACATTACAGGAAAAAATGATGACTGAACTGGTTGAAGCAAAAGAAAAAGCAGAAGAAATGAATGTTGTAAAATCAAACTTCCTTGCAAATATGAGCCACGAGTTAAGAACACCTTTGCATGGTATTTTAGGTTTTGCGCAAATATTATCAGAGGAAATAACTGATGAAGAATTAACTAAAATGGTAAATGTTATCTATAAAAGCGGAACCCGATTACTTGAAACATTAAATTTACTGCTTAACTTCTCAAAAACAGAAGAAAATAATATAGAAACTGTATACAGTGAAGTGGATATTAAAAACCTTATGTATGAAACATTAAGTTTATTCAAACCTTTTGCAGAAAGTAAGAACCTAAATATATCCTATGAAATAACCGTCAATGAAATTAAAATATATACTGATGAAAGATTATTAAGAGAGATCCTCAATAATCTGATTAACAATGCTGTAAAATTTACTGATGAAGGCAGCATTACAGTTAGCTGCGTAGTAAGTAATAAAGAGAATTTGATTATCAAAGTAAAAGACACAGGCATTGGAATTCCGGTTGATAAATACGAACAGATATTTCAGGAATTCCGGCAGGAATCTGAAGGATTAAGCCGTAATTTTGAAGGTACCGGACTTGGATTGACTTTAACAAAGAGATATGTGGAAATACTCGGAGGAAGTATTAATGTTGAAAGCAAATCAAATATAGGAACAGAGTTTACTGTCATAATTCCCAACATAGGATATGCAATTAAATCCTCCTCAATTGATTTATTAGAAAATGAGAATATTAATATAATACCAGCACCTTCCGGGAAAAGAAAATTACTTTTAGTGGAAAATGACAAAGTAAGCGCTATGCTTGTTAAGACATTCGTAAAAAAATTATATGATTTGGATATTGTTTTAAACGGAAGCGAAGCACTTCAACTAATCACAAAAGTAAAATATGATGCAATCTTAATGGATATAAATCTTGGCAATGGTTTTACTGGCCTAGAGACTGCTCAAAAGATTAAGAAATTGAAAAGATACAAAAATAAGCCTATTATTGCTGTAACTGCTTTTGCGATGGAAGAGGATAAAGAGGAATTCTTGAAATACGGATGTACCCACTATCTTCCAAAACCATTTGAAAAAGATGATTTACTTTTAATCTTAAATTCTGCACTCAACAATTAAAAGTATTTCCGGGGAATTTATACATTCTTTCATACTGTCTTTTTTCAAAGTTTTTAAACATTAATTTGAGTATTTTATAAGCATTATGTAAACGAAAAAAGATTACAAAAATGAGAATAAAAAGAGACAATACTGCGGCGATTGTTATAGATTTTCAGGAGAGACTTTATCCGTACATTCACGACAACGAAAAACTCACAAAAAATGTTGTAAGGCTGATTAAAGGTCTGAATGCGTTAGGCATAAATATGGTAGTAACGGAACAATATTCGAAAGGGCTGGGTCATACGATTGCCGGGATAAAGGAAGCAATCGGAGAATACGAACATATTGAGAAAGACACATTCAGCAGCTGCGGTTCTAAGGAAGTATGCGATTATTTAAGTAAATCAGGTAAGAAGAACGTGATAGTAATAGGAATAGAATCACACGTTTGCGTACTACAGACGACGATTGACCTGATAGCTATGGGTTATCAGCCG
>CAIUQV010000228.1 GCA_903901375.1 uncultured Ignavibacteriota bacterium | reverse complement strand
ATAAGAACCAAAGCATAGGAATGTATGCCAATCCGATAATTGCAGCACCACCTCCTGCTTGCATAATTGTATTAACAATAACACCTGAGATTACATAAATAATAAAACTAATTCCGAATTCAGTTCTTCTGATTCGTCCTTCAAATGAGAATGGATTTTTAAACATAATTCTTGATTTTAATTGTTAAACATTTTTATCTTTTCTGTAAAGGCTTTTTGTGAAGTCTATAATTGATTACCCCAAATTTTATGAAGTATCAATTCGTTTTTTAAATTGTCTTGTACACATACGTTGTCTTTTTAAAATGGCTTATAACGTTTGTGTTTACGCCATATGGCGGTTATATTTACTATATTTATTTCTTGCATCATTTTTATTTATTAATTAATTACATATTAGAAAAACAATGATTAATTTACAATTCAAATTGATCCAAAGGACTTTTTATTTGCTCCATACCTTTGTGGGTTATATGCGTATATATTTCTGTGGTCTTGCTCGAACTATGCCCTAATAGCTCTTGTATATATCTTAAATCAGTGCCTCATTCAAGCAAATGAGTTGCAAAACTGTGCCGCAATGTATGAACGGTCGCTTTCTTCATTATTTTTGCGTCCAAACATGCTTTTCTAAAAACATTTTGTATGCTTCGGTCGGAATATTGTCCTCCGTCTTGGCCTTCGAAAAGCCAAACCTTTGGTTTGTATTGTCTAAAATATTCCCTTAAAATTATTAATAATTTTTCAGACAATAAACTGCTCCTGTCTTTTTTTCCTTTCCCGCCCTTTATTAATATTACCATTCGGCTGCTATCTATATCGGCAATTTTTAAATTTATTGCTTCGCTTATTCGCAATCCCGACGAATAGATTGTGAGAAGAATCGATTTGTGTTTTAAGTTCTTTACGCTGTTAATTATCCTTTTTACTTCTTCTTCGCTCAATACGTTGGGCAAAGTTTTTTCTTTTATAGGCCGGTCAATGGTAATATAAGGCATTCGTTTTCCGCCGCATACCTTCTCATAATAAAATTTAATTGCATTTATAACCTGATTTTGAAAGGAAGTTGAAATTTTTCTTTTTTCAACCAAATAAAGCAAATAATTTTTTATATCCTCATCGCTAATTTCAAACAGTTCTTTTTTGCTGAAATAATTTATAAAATCGGAAAAAGCCGAGGTATATGTGCGAATCGTATTTTCGCTATAACGTATAACCTTTAGTTTATTGATGTATGCATCAGGGCATTTTTTCACGTTGGTGTATGTTTTTGGTTCCTTTTTACTGTTATCCCCCGGTATTAATGTTTTTGATTTCTACCTGATAATTTAGTTTCTTGAAATAGTTTTCTATTTCACTCAAAATATTCCGTGTGTAAGGAAAACTCCAATATTTTTCTTCTTTATGCCAGAAATAATATGGTATGGTCTTTATCTTCGCAATATGTTCTATTGAATACGGAACCTGTAAAACAATTTTTTTATTGTCTAAAACTCGAATAGTTATGGTAATTGTTTTTGTAGTTTTTGCAGTTAAAATATTTTCGGCATTCCCGGCTGCAGTTCTATTTTCAAATCCATTCATATTTGTCGTTTTATTTGCTTGAGGTTATCTATTAAAAAGTATATAACTCGTTTATATGTCAGATAAAATGAGACCTATACGCATAAAATTGTATGTATAGGTCTGACTGTAGTTAGTCTTTATATTTTTAAAATTGGTTTAGTAATTTTATAAATCATCAAATGGTGATTTAATATTTTGAATACTATTTGTGCTTATATGTGTATAAATTTCTGTCGTTTTACTGCTCATAAGTACAGGTAATTTATTTCTTTTCAAGAAATTGATTTAATCCTATTTGAAAACTTTATTCATAGCTCCGCGAATACACTCACATTAAAGGATGTCTGAAATTTTTATCTGTTCTATTAACATGGTTTCTTTAACGTTTTTACAGGTAGATGACTTTGCTTTTTCAATAGATGCTCATTTGTTCTTTTTAATTTATTAATTTTACTTTATTTTTAAAACAGAAATAAAAATCAAGAGGTTGGAAGAGGGGTGTGTGGAAACCATAAACTGCAATTACAATCAATATAAAACTATCACTGCAATATTGCCACGACGTCCGCAAAAAATGGGGAACCGGTTCAATACTATTTTGGATGTATTTAAACTGATTCCGGATTTAGGGAAAGCGGGGAAAATCAAATAAAGTGTTTACCGCTTGGTCCCTGCCCATATAAATTTTTCGCGAAATCGCTACGCGAGTGGAAAAGGGGAGAGTTCGCTCCCAAAGTGGAGAGTCTGTTTGAAAACGATAATTTT
>CAIUQV010000227.1 GCA_903901375.1 uncultured Ignavibacteriota bacterium | reverse complement strand
GACTTTTAACTGATGTTTGAAGAAAGGAGTTTCGTTTATGTTAGTGACTTCGCCTTTTGTCTTGCCGTAGGTTCCGAGGAAGTTTTCTTTGTAAATATCTTTTTCAACGAGAACTTTCTTTATAAGTTTGGAAACCATTTTCGGGTTTACCTGGCTGTAAGAAATTCTGTCTCCACCCGGAAGTTTGAAGTCAACGATAGGTTCAACTGCGCAGCAGCCTACGCAACCTGTTGTTTCAATCTGTGCTTTGATATTAAGTTTGCTAAGCTCAGCACGAATAGCGTCTTCCACTTTCTGAGCACCTGCAGCGAGTCCGCAGGTACCTTTACCTATAATAATAATCGGTAAATCGTGTTCTTCGTATCTTAACTGTTTGTTTAAATTTTTGATTTTCTTTTCGCAATCGGAATTATGATGGCATAACGGACCTTCTGTGCAGCATCTTACGAATTTATCGCAGGGTTTTTCGGGTGTGTGCCAGCATTCCTTGCAGCATACTTCAATAAATGTATTCATTTGACACCTGCTTTCTGTTTATCTGTAACCTGTTTTGGTGCATTAAATTTCTTAATTATGTTAGGAATTTCTTTAACGGTAATTTTACCGTAGTATTCATCGTTGACTGTGATAACGGGTGCGATACTGCAGGCACCGATACAGGCAACAGTTTCGAGAGTAAATTTTTTATCTCTTGTAGTCTGACCTGCTTTAATATTAAGGTTAGTTTCAAGACTGAACAAAATGTTGGCAGAATTGCAAACGTGGCATGCGGTTCCACGGCAGACGCGAATAACGTTTTCGCCAAGCGGGGTTAATCTGAACTGATTGTAAAAAGTAGCAACACCGTAAACACGGCTCAATGGTAAACCAACGAAATCAGCAACTTCCTGTAAAGCTCCCTCGGGTAAATATCCGTAAATCTCCTGAACCCCCTGGAGCAGAGCGATAAGATTACTCTTATCTTTCGCCGGATACTTCTCAAAAATTTGTTTGTGCATAAAAATTATTTTAAAATTAAGGTATGAGAGTTACAAAAACTCTCATAGAAATATTATATTATGAAAATTGATTCATTAATTCAGAATTAAGATAAGAAGATGCACGGTTGAATATTTCTGTGCAAATTCTCTGAAATCGGAAACAGGATAACGTGTATCCCTGACCGTTAAAAGCGGTGTTACAGTCGTTACAAAAGCGGGTTTTAAATTTTGTTTTTATCATAGCTTTATTATACTTTCTGTATAACATTTAGGGAAAAAACGTATATTGAATTCTTTAAAGATTTGTAAAGGTTATTCAATATAGATTTTTGGGAAATCATTGTTTTGTCTTATGTACAAAATTACTTTATATAAAATTTTCTATCAATGACAATCGGACTAAATTGCATAGAGAAAATTTTTTGAATAGAAAATAGTACATCTATTGCGTATGTTTAGATTAAATTCAAAAAATTTCCGGAGGAATAAATGGCACTTATAGCAGTTATCGACGATGATGTTGATATCCGTGAAGCAAGTGAGCTTGTCTTATCATCAAAAGGATACCAAGTCATAACCGCGAACAATCCAAAAGACGGTTACGATACAATCATCAAAAACAAACCCGATCTGATAATTCTTGATGTAATGATGGATGAACCAGATGACGGGTTTTTTCTTGCGCAAAAGTTACGCAGGGATAAGGTAAAAACCCCAATCATAATGTACACCTCAGTTTCAAAAGCAGTAGGGATGGATTTCGGAGCGAGCGAAATGGTTCCTGTGGATGAATTTGTAGAAAAACCAATTTCACCCGAATTATTAATACAAAAAGTCGAATCATTTTTAAACAAAAAGTAGAATGCAATGTTAGTATTAGAAAAAAATTCAATTACAGAAGAGATTGAAGCATTGGTAGTTGAGAATGGTTCAGACCGTTCAGCTTTAATGCCTATACTTCAGGCAGTTCAGGCAAAGCACAGATATATACCGGATTTTGCACAGCAGGAAATAGCCCGTCTTCTTGATATACATCCTGTAGAGGTTTTCAGTGTGATTTCATTCTATTCGTTTTTGCATAGTGAGCCTCAGGGCAGGAATATAGTAAGACTTTGCAGGACGATAGTGTGTGATTTAGCGGGCAAGACTGAAGTAGAGAAAGCAGTGATGCGCGAGTTAAAGATAAATATCGGCGAAACAACAAAAGATAAAAAAGTAACTTTGGAGCACACCAATTGCTTAGGAATGTGCGATCAGGGACCTGCTATGATGGTGAATGACAAAATATACACAAAACTTACACCAGAAAAAGCAGTCGAGATATTAAAGAGTATTTAATAGAGTTTATTTTTAATCTCAATCCTCTGTTAATTAAGTTTAGCAGAGGATTTTTTATTGGGAGGAAGTGGTCATTTATGTGATGAAGATGTGTATTGAATATAAAAAGGGCAGGAATTAAATTTCACTATCTATCTCAACTTACTATAAAGTTGAAAAACTAAATAATTAACATTATGAAAAAATCATTATTGTTTTTGTTATTTACGCTTTTAGTAATTCCATTATCTTCTTTTGCCCCCGGAAACAGCGATGAAATTGTCAGCCGAGAACGTAACTGGTTTACGTGTATGAAGTGTTTCACTGTGTTTTACGGAGGCAGACAAAGTCAGGGAGTCTGCAAGGCAGGCGGGGAACATCAGAGAGGATCAGTGGAACTGTTACTTAACATGACAGACTGCAGCGATTGTTATTCTGACAACTGTTCAGACCAGTTTTATTTTTGCAAGAACTGCTCAAGCTTATTCTACACACCCGACAAGAGCAAGAGTGCACCATGTGCAGCAGGGGGAAAACACGCGGCAGAGAACTGGGATTTCAAGTATTATCTTACAAAATACCGCGGACCCGATAAACCTGTTTTCAAAGATGAAAATGTAAACGGCAAACAGGAATGCCGGTTCGACGGATATATTTGTAAAAACTGTCATTGTTATTTAACGAGTGAAGGCGGTGGTCAGCCGTGTGCAGGTGGTAAAACGCATGATGCAAATATGAGTTACAAATTTTTTGTATTAGCAGCGGACAGTCCCTGCGGTTTTTAATAAAACTTTTTTCTTTTATGAAATCCTCTGTTAATTAAGTTTAGCAGAGGATTTTTTATTGGGGGGATAATGGGAGACTAATAGGAGGCCAATCACAGGCCAAGGAGATACTGTGTTAATAATCAACCCAAAACATACCGTATGTTTTGTATGTTCTAATATTTTATTTCAATACTATTCCATAATTGGGATTATATTCAGTTCCATTTTTCCATAAAGCATATATAATGTGAAGTATTT
>CAIUQV010000226.1 GCA_903901375.1 uncultured Ignavibacteriota bacterium | reverse complement strand
ATATTGCCAGCCAAGTGTCTGAGTACCGTTTTGTACATTGCTGTTCCTCCAGATACCTGTTGTCGTAGCTGAGTTACCTCCTCCGAAATATAAGAATGATGAATTGTTCTTATCAAGAACGAATGGATTAATAAACTGCGGACGTGTTGAACCTGTAGGTTTTAATGATGAATAGTTACTCTGATCAAGATTTGTTCTCTGAATATCACCGTTTTGTGAAGATGAATAAACTCTGTCATCCGCTAAAGGCGCAAGTGAACAGAAAGCACCGTCTCCGCTGTTGATTGCACTCCAGGGATCTGTGAGAGTGCCTGAGTTTGTCATAAATGAACCGTTATCCTGATATCCGCCAGCAAGTCTGTTAGAACCCGTTTCCGGGCTCATAGTAATCGCATAAAATTGTGTTACATTATATCCGTTGTTTAAACTTTGCCATGTTACTGGGTTTGCATTTGTAACGTTTGTTGTGATGTCTGCAGTACGTGATATACCTCCATCGTGTCCTGAGATGAATTCAACATTACTTCCTGGTTTGAAAAATCCGGAATGTACGTCTGGATGGTGGTTCGGATAAGTTCCGTTTTCTTCACCAGGATTATACCCGCCAATTCTTTTAGCTCCTGCCGTTGATGAGAATGCGTTAGGTGAAATGTACATATTCACTGCATTTAAAACTAAGAAGTTTTCATTATCGGGCTTCACTTTTAAAAACATATCATAGCCACCCTGCGAATCAAACGGTTCATTAAAACCGCCATAATTGTTCTGGTTTAATTGAGGAAGATTACTGCCCCGGCTTTCCCAGACTCCGCCCGTTCCTGTTCCGTTTCCGCTAATGTATGTGTATTTCCATAACATATGTCCATTTACAGAATTCGGAAACCCTGCCGGAACGCCTGAAATTGCTACGTAGAGAACATTCTGGTTAGAAGGTGCAAGTGTAATGACAATTCTACCCCAGGATGGTGGAAATCCTGTTGCGGGAGTTATATCTGTGTAGTTTATTCCGTCTGTTGATCTGTTGATTCCGTTTAAGGGACTGCTTGCTGTAAAGCTTCCTGCTGTGTATACAACACCTGATGTTGATACTACAATGTCTGTAGATTCTGACATATTTGTAATTCCCCCAAGTACCTGTGTCCAGTTTGTCCCGCCATTACTGCTTCTGTAAATTGCACCAATAGTTGCGGCATATACTTCATCTTCTGTTGTGTTTGAAGGGTCAACTGCAACGTTCCATACAAACTGCCAGTTTGAAGTAAAACTTGTAGGTGGTATTCCCGAAGTCGATGGAATAAGATTCCATGAGGAGCCGTTGTCAACTGATTTATAAATACCGTTACCCATAAAAAAATTCGACCCCTGCCCGGCTGAATTTCCAAGGCGTTCACCTGTGCCTACATACCAGTTTGATGTCTGCCCTGCTCTAACGTCCTGTGCAATACAAGTAGCTGAATGAAGCTGGGAGTTTGCAGTTGTTTTAATCCAGCTTCCACCTGCATTTACAGATTTCCACATTCCGCCTGATATTCCTCCTGCTATGAAAGTGTTCGGATTAGCTACGTCTGAAGCCAGAGCTCTTGTTCTGCCGCCTACATTGTTAGGACCCCGTTCAATCCAGGTGAGCGAATTTGGATTATCCCTGTCAGTCACTTTTGGTAATTTAGCTGCAAAGTTTTGTTCCAGGTTAAGAATATTATCAGGTATTCTATTCGTTTTTATATCGCGAAGCATTTTGAATTCCTGTTCAAGACGTGCCTGCGGATCGTCTTTATCTCCGAGAGTTGTTTCTTTTAATTCTGCTTCCTCTGTAGTTTCAGTTTTGAATGATGGAAATTTATTTTGAAATACAAAGTAGAGAGAGACAATAAAAAGGAGAGTGAAAGTAAGACCTAATTGTTTTTTCATAGTTTTGTCCTTTTGATTAATGTATATAAAATTCAACAATGTTTTTATGATTAAAGTTAACTCGATATACTTGCAAATCATTAAATATGGGATGAAAAAATATATCTTTAAGCTAAAATGTGGTTAGAAATATGATTAGAGAATATTAAAGTTTAACTTTATATAAATTTAATCATTTAGAGCTAAGATATCTAATTTTTCCTGGCAATTAAACCATTTTGAGTTTTAGGTTGTCTAAAGAACATAAAATAACCATTGTAATACTTTCATATATGCTCAGAGCATTGCATTTAATGTAATGCTCTTTTTGT
>CAIUQV010000225.1 GCA_903901375.1 uncultured Ignavibacteriota bacterium | reverse complement strand
TAGCCAAAACTGATTATACCTTTAATACAAAATTAACTTTTCCTAATTCTTAATTAAGTTACTTTTGTAACATACGAGGCAAAATATATGCTGGCACTTGAAACCACACACAAACACAATGCCGTCCGCCGCTGCGGATTACACAATACAATTATTAGCTAAACCTCCAATATGCTATTTTGTCACTTAACATACCCCCCGATTCAAAATAATACCGGTTATATACTAAATATTAAATTAAGTAGTCACAAAACTACTATTTTGTCTGAAAAATGAATAGTCTCAACACTTGAAATTTATTAGATTGAAAAGTAGAATCACTTCTGTATATACTCGTTTGTATATCTAAAGTAACTGTAGAGTATGTTTAAATTAACTTCCAAAACGTTACGATTACGCTACCAATACGTCACTAATACGCTTTTTTGTGGTTTCTTTTTTTGAAATGCAGTTTCTCGGACTTTTGGAGCGGGGTGACTGCCTCTGTGTGCGTGTCAGGATTTCCCCTTTCAGGATTATTTCGATTACAAACATAATAATTAATCTTATCATTGTCAAGTCATTTCTGTAAAGTTAATTTTTACCGTCTGCATTTTTCCATTCATTCGGAATTACTAATTCACTATTTTCACATAATTAAACATTCTTGATATGGCACGTTTCGACGGCGGCATTTTCGGTTTCATAAAGGGCAAAATTGGTGCTATTGTTGCCCGAATAAGGTATGACGAAGTATATATCGCCACTAAAGCTCTCAAATACAATATTAAGAGTGAAAAACTTAAACTCGCTCAAAAGATATTCGGCAGAAGACAAAGACTCAATTCCCAGCTCCGCAAAGATAAAAAGATTCAGGACTTCTGGAAGTCCGTTTCGGCTGAAGGTAAGAACGACAATATGAAACTGATGATTAGGAATAAACCCTTCGTTTCGTACGAAAGCATCCTTCCCGGCTGCGGCTTCACTCCTCCCTGTGATGATAAAATCATAGTTAAGGATTTTCATTTCGATGGGTTCGACGTTGTCTTCGATTTTAAAATCGAACGTGTCAACACCCGCAAACTCGAACCGCCTTACGAAGTCTTCAGTATTCTGATGCTAGACAGAGAATTGGAAGAAACTCTTGACGGTATAATCAGACGTAAAGCGCTGGATGGTGAAACCGTTTCCATTACTTTTGAAAATGAACCGCAGGATTCATTCCAGACCTTCAGACACCTGTATATTCAGCAAGTGCACAACAGAATGTACTGCGCCGAAAAAGCATACATTCTCATTGCTGCAATCAAGTTCAATGAACTTAAGAATAAATACGAATGGACCGACACTTACTTCCAGGAGCTCCATGACTATATTCCCGAAGATAAACAAATCAAACCCGGCACCCGCATCTACAAATCTTACGATTAAGTATAAGGGAGGGTCCAAAATTACGATTGCCGTCAGGCATTGTATATTGAACATTTGGGTATGATAAACGGATATGATAAATTCCCCCCTTCTCTCTTTAATTTATCCAATTTTAATTATATATTTGTTCTGAATTTAATTATAACTTATAGATTTATTTCTTCCGATTAAATTGTTTTTGAGTAACGTGTCAGTCCGGTATTGAGCGGTTTTCAGGAGCAGTTGTCTTTAACTTTAATAGCGATAATGCAGAGTTTTATTGTTTGCTTTTTCAACGTTTTATTTTAATGTTTATTTTAATAACTTGAACGAGTTTTATTTTTAACTCGGTTTATTAATTGTTTAATTATTTATGTATAAGAGTATAAATTTTGGAGTGATTTTGCTGTGTGTGCTGATTGCTTTTTCGTGCGAGAAAAAGAGCGATACCGTGATTGACCCGTCTTACGATTCGCCTGTGATTCTGAGCGTGACGAAGAGTGCGGATACGGTTTCGACAACTTCCGCGAGTCCGGTGATTAGTTTTGATTTGAGTGCTGTGGTTTCGGAAAATGGCGGCTCGGCGATTTCGAGTGTGAGCTGTACTTTGCTGGACCCGCTGAATAATAATCTCGGGACGTTTGCGCTTGGCTTTGTTCAGGATTTGGGAAACGGAAAGAAGTATTCGAAGACGATTAATGCGGGGAGCATTTCGTGCCTGCTGGTTGGGAATTACACGGTGCAGGTGATTGCAAAAAATGAAGCGGGGCTTTTTAGTGCGCAGGTGAATACGCCGCTGTACGTGAGGAATACGGCGAACGTGGCGCCGTATATGGGAGGTATTGCAGCGCCGGATTCTGTTGTGCGGCCGCTATCGGGTTCATTTGATATTACAATATATGCAAGTGCATTTGATCATAACGGCAGCTGCGATGTAAAGGAAGTTTATTTTAATGCATACAGACCTTCGGGTTCTTTCATTGGAGTTATTCCGATGACGTTGTATCCTGAAGATAGCTGGCGTTTTACAAATCCCGTGCTTCCGGCTTCTGCGGATTCTTCATACGGTTATTTCAAGTATCAGTTCTTTGCGAAGGACCGTTCGAATGCCGTGAGCGTTGGCGTGTGGGACAGTATTAAATTTGTGAGACCTTAATTTTAAAGAGAGAAATTATTATATGATAAAAAGAATTTTATTGTTAATGCTTCTGGTACTGACGCTCGACGTTTACGGGCAGTCGATTCCGGAAAGTTTTAAACTGGGAAGCTTTAAGCAGGCGGTTGTGAAACAATCGGATAAGTCTGTGAACAGCGTGGTTGTTGTTCCTAACAACAGAAGATGCCCGATAAGTAATTTTATAACGGACGTTTACAAAAGCGGCGACACAGTGTGGTTTGCAACGGGCAGCGGAATAATGCGCACAAGGGATAAGTTCAATTCGTTCGATTACTACGTTGGGCTGGCGCCGTTTGGCGAAGACGACATCGCGGGCTTTGCGCTGAAGGACAATGTGATTGCAGTGGCAACGGCTATCAGTGTTGAGATTAGCGGCGAGAACGTGCCGACGGGAACAGGAATAAAAATCTCTACTGATTTCGGGAGGTCGTGGAATGGATTCCCGCAGCCGATGGATGGAATGTACGACACGAATATCGTTTACGGAAATGATACGCTGTATTCTTTGCCGGTGGTTGTAAGGCAGCAGAACCTTTCGTACGATATGACAATCACAAAAACTAAAAACGATACTTTAAACTATACTGTGTGGATAACTTCTTTTGCGGGCGGGCTGAGGAAATCTACGGACTACGGTGCAACGTGGAAAAGAGTTCTGCTTCCGCCGGATGACCTTGATAGTATTTCGCCGGGAGGAAACTATTCTTTTGCATTAAACCCAAGGAATAATCTTAACCACAGAGCATTTACTGTGAAGTCGCTGAACGATTCCACAATCATCGTCGGAACTGCAAACGGTATTAACATTTCAACTGACTGGGGAATTAGCTGGAGGAAACATAACTATTATAATTCCGGAAGCGGAACGAACAGAGTCGGCGGAAACTTTGTTGTGAACCTTCACGTGCAAAGATACGGCACGAAGGAAATCATCTGGGCAGCAACACGCAAAGCTGAAGACCCAAACGAAGTGAACGCGCTGAGCTTCTCCACCAATAAAGGTTTAACCTGGGCTTACACTCTGGAAGGCTACTCGCCAAACGGAATCTTCTCGAAAGATTCAACTGTGTACGGCTTGACGGATGCAGGAATCTGGCGGGCAAGGTTTGGAACTTTCGACTGGTCGAAGCCGTCGCTGATTGCAGACCCCGTGACAAAAGATATTTGCAGGTCGAGC
>CAIUQV010000224.1 GCA_903901375.1 uncultured Ignavibacteriota bacterium | reverse complement strand
TTCGAGAAAGTATCTTTTTCAGGAATATTCACTAACATCATAGCTATTCCACTTTCGAACTTTTCTCTGGCTATGGGATTTATACAGGTACTAACCGGTATTGTATCGGAATATTTCAGTTCATTAGTAGCAGAAGTGAACTTTGTACTTTTGCATTTACAGATTATGTTCATAAAGTGGGCTGCCGGACTGGAATATTCATACATAGAAGTATTTGGATTCAGCACTGTTTTGATTGCAGTTTATTATATTCTACTTTTATTACTTCTATCAGTGAATAAGAAAAATATCTTTTTCCGTTTATCGGTTTCAGTAATAATTGTAATGATGTATCTGACGATTACAAGTTTCAGGAATAACGAGATGCGTGTAACTTATTTAAGTATAGGAAATGCAGACTGTACACACATAGAAACTCCAGACGGAAGCAATATACTGATAGATGCAGGAATTGAAAATCAGTATAACAACAGTACATCAACAAGGATTGTCCCATACCTAAAAAGAAGGAACGTTTCAGAGATTGATTTGCTGATATTAACAAGCGAGACTGGAAAGAACGGCAGAGCGCTTTTATCATTACTTCAGAACTTCGATATAAAAAGAATAATAATGAAGAACAAAAATGAGCTGAAGGGTGCATCGGAATTGAATATAGCTGATAAGAAGATAACAGTAGAGAATTTAAGCGAGATAAAACAAATAAGCGGTTTTGGTAATATTAAATTGTATTTCCTGAATGCAGACACATCGAGTGCTGCCATAAAGTTTGCTTACGGAGAGAACAGTTTTCTTTTTACAGGAAAAGCTGAAGAAGATGATGAGATTGATTTGATAAAAGTATATGACGAAGGATTAAAATCGGAAGTACTCAAAATTGCGAAATACGGCAGTGACAAATCAACATCGATGGAGTTTCTGATGAAAGTGAGACCTGTTATCAGTGTTATAAGCACAGCCGGGCTAAAGGACCGAAATCTGCCTTCTAAGTATGTTATTAACAGATTAGCAAACATAAGCTCAAAGATATACAGAACAGACGAAGAAGGAGCTGTAATAATCAGGAGCGACGGAAAAAGATTGTTTATTGATAAATGATACATTTTAAATATTGAGAAATATTCCCTTAAACTGAGAATAAGAATATAAGATTATCTCCATTAATACTTACGATTGAATTTTAATATTAAATATTTTAAATGAATTAATTATATTGGGATAATTAAATTTATAAAGGAGATTTTAAAAAATGCGCAATAATCTTGTAGCGTGGGCAGTTTCCGAAGACCATTTCCCGTCGTTCGGAAGTATAAAGGAAAAGTTTAAGTTTTTTGTAAGGTATGCAATACTTGCACCATCGGGTCACAACACACAGCCATGGATGTTTGAAGTACACGACGAGTCATTAAACCTGCTTGCAGACAGAACAAGAGCATTACCGGTAATTGATCCGGATGACAGAGAGCTGATAATCAGTTGCGGTGCAGCACTCACAAACCTTGTTGTTGCGATGAAGTATTTCGGGTTTGAACCAGATATTACTTATTTCCCTGTTGAACACGACAATGACTTGCTGGCATCTGTAAAGATTAAAGCAAGGGATTATGAGCCAAATGACGAAGACAAGATGTTCTTTAAATCGATATTAAAAAGAAGAACGAACAGATTACCTTTTGCAGATGATGTTGTTGACGGAATAACGAAGCAAAAACTTATCTCAATAACAACACAGGACAAAGATGTCAGGTTTGCAATAGTAGAAGACACAGATAAGAAGGAAGAAATCACAAAACTAATAGAAATAGCAGACAGAGCACAATCGCAGAATAAGAGTTTCTGCAGAGAACTTGCACAGTGGGTACATCCAAACCGTTCGAACAGCAAAGACGGAATTCCCGGATATGCATTTGGAATGGGTGATTTAATCTCTTATGGAAGTCCGTTCTTTATAGGCAACCTTAACTGGGGAGACATTCAGGCAGGCCGTGACAGAAATCTTGTAAAAGGTTCGCCTCTACTTGCATATATGGAAACAAAGAAGGACAAACCTTTTGAGTGGTTAAGAACAGGTATGGCATTGGAAAGAATACTTTTAAAAGCAGCATACGAAGGTATAGCAGCATCATATTTAAATCAGCCGCTTGAAGTACCTGAATTATTTGAAAAGTTTAAAGTGCTTGTTGATACTCCGAACTATCCGCAGATGATTCTGAGGATGGGATACGGTAAGGAAGTGAAATCAACACCAAGACGTGACGTAGAAGATGTTATAAAACTGAATTAATGAGAATAGAACCGGCATCACTTGAATCGGCGGTTTACGTAATGATTCAGTTTGCCACTATTATAGTAATATTTTTAAATGTAAGTATAATACCAAATAATTTATTTTTGGTTATTGGAATAGCCCTCTTTCTTTTGATTGGAATGAGGGCTATTTTCATAATGAAGTTTAACTTCAACATAGCACCAGATATAGTAAAAGATGCAAAGTTAAGGGTTGAAGGTCCATATAAATTTATACGTCATCCGATGTACACGTCAGTGCTGGGTATAACAGGAATATACGTTATCGATAGTTACACACTTTTCAATCTTATGATGTACGTAATACTAATTATAGATTTACTGATGAAGCTTAATTACGAGGAAAAACTACTCCTGAAAAGATTTCCTGAATACGAGGATTACAGAAAACGTACGAAGCGAATCATTCCTTATTTATTCTGATCTAAATAAATTCCATTGGAATTTTCACTTAAAATTGAGGGTTTAAGCTAATAAACAAAAAGGAGATGAAATGCCAAATGCAGCACATTTACATATGATACTAAATCATTTTCCTATAATTGGTACGATAATGGTTATAATAGTTTTTGGATACGCAGTATTTATAAACAATGACGACATAAAAAAGGTTGGGATGTTTTTGCTTGTAATTATAGGACTCATAACTATTCCAGTGTTTCTGACGGGTGACAAAGCTGCAGGATTCGTAAAAGGAAATGACGGAGTAACTGAAGAACATATAGATCCGCACGAAGACTTTGCAAAGGTGAGTATGATAGCGATGGAATTTACGGCGGGAATATCTTTAATAACATTAATATTGTTCAGAAAAGATAAAGCAGTTCCTGTCTGGCTGGGATTTGTTTTACTGCTGATGATTATCGGAGTAAACATTATGATGATTTATACAGGACATCTGGGAGGCAGGATTTCCCACGATGCAATTATGAAACACTTTTGATTATTACTTCCCTGCTTTATTAGGTTTCAGAATACTTATTATGTTTTGCATATCCTGAGGAAGTTCTGATTCGAAGTAAAGTTTCTCTTTAGAACGGGGATGAACAAAACCGAGAACTTTAGCGTGAAGAGCCTGACGAGGCATTAAATCGAGAAGATTGTTTATTTGCGAACGAAGATTATTAGTCAGGTTTACAGAATGCGGTACCCTTCCACCGTAGGTTTCATCGCCGAAGACCGGATGACCTGAGTTTGAAAGATGAACGCGTATCTGATGAGTCCTGCCTGTTTTTAATTTAAGTTTAATGAGACTAAGATATTCATATTCTTCGAGTACGGTGAACATAGTAATTGCTACTTTACCGCCTTCTTCATCATCTTTAAGTACAGCAACCTTTTTCCTGTCGCGTTTATCCCGTGCAAGTCTTGACTCGATAACCCCTTTTTTCTTTTTCAAATGTCCCCAAATGATTGATTGATATTCCCTGTCAATATCGTGCTTCATAAATAAATCCGAAAGTTTGCTATGAGTAACTTCATCCTTTGCGATAACAAGGAGACCGGAAGTATCTTTATCAAGGCGGTGAACTATGCCAGCTCTTTCGAAACCGTTCATACTGGAAAGAGTTTCGCGTTTGTTATCTGCGTAATACATAATGGCATTCACGAGAGTACCGGAATAGTTTCTGTATGCTGGATGCGTTACCATTCCAGCAGGTTTATTAACAACCATCAGATACTCATCTTCGAAAACGATATTGAGCGGAATATTTTCGGGAAGAATTTCCTGTTTATCCGGAACAGGAAGTTCGATTTCAATTTCATCGTAGGGTTTAAGGATATAATTAGACTTTACAAAATTCCCGTTAACAAGAACATTCCCTCTGTTTATAGCTTTCTGCACTTTAGTACGCGTGGCATTTTCGACAAAAACAGTAATATACTTATCAAGACGCTGTTTATCTTTTATATTCGGAACCGATAATTTATAGTTCTTTTCCATTGGTAAAAAATCTGCAAAAAGGGATTAAATGTTAAGGAATTGTTAAATAAACAAAACCCCTGAAATAAAATGAAACTTTCGTTTAAAAGATACGAATATTAACTAAGTAGTTCAATTAGAAAAACAACAACAAAAGATAAAGGAAAACATTATGAAAAACATCAAAATTAAATTAATAATGCTGTTTGCCGCAGCAGTAATATTCTCGGCAGGAATAGTAAAAGCCGAAAATAACGAACCGAGCACATTAAACGATTTGAACATACAAATCAGGCAAGAATTAGTCGATTTATTTAAAACTCCAGTCCCATTGAATTTTCAGGATAAAAACCTGAACGGAGAAACTGAAGTAGTAATATCGGTTGAGAAAAACGGCAAGATAACTCTGAAATCAGTTGAAGGTGAAAACAACGTACTTAAACATATGATTTCGGAAAAGATTGAATCGCTGAACCTCTGGACAGACATAAAATATGCCGGTAAGAGTTTCAGTTACAGATTTGTTTCACAACAGGATTGAGATTTATTATCATTTAAATCCCTTCGAATAAGAGAAGCGCCGCTCAATAAAATGAACGGCGTTTTTATTTGACACAGGTTATGATTATTCACTTGCTTTTTATAAGATAATTACGTATATTTGTACTTTACTATTTGAGATAGTGTTTATATGGTAAAAACGATGGACACTTCAAAGACACTCAAATAATACCGAAAACCAACCTTTCGAAAAAAGAACCAAGAAAATGGCGCAGTAGTGGCGCACACGTGGCGCAGAATTGGCGCAAATATCATCATAGAGATAGCTTAGAGCTACCTTAGAGCATGCTGTGAGCATACCGGAATAAGTATAAAGTAAATACAATTTTTACATTAAAATCGGTAATTCTTTGTGTTGTATCCGTAGATTATTAAGATATTATTGGCGTTTTGTAACTACTATAATAGAATGATATGTGATACAGGTTCGTAGGACGAATACAATATATCCGCTAAAGCATTTTTATAGTCTTTAAAAAAAACAAACAGATTTTTAATTGAAATCTAAAGAACTTATTTTTGAGTTTAAAATTCTGATAAGTCGAGATGTAGAGAAGGCATTGTTCAGACTACATCTTTTTTAATATTATCAGAGATAAATCGTCATTGAGGCGGGAATCGGCAGAGAAGTGATTAATTTCATCTATGATTAAATTACCTATGTTGGAAACAGACTGATTATTTTTATTGAGCAAGAGTGATTTAAGTCTATCGGTGCCAAAGAAATCTCCCCTTTTATTCCGAGCTTCCGTAACACCATCTGAAAAAACGACGAGTACCTCCCCTTCTTCAACTTCCTGAAGGTGCAAACTGTATTCAGCATTATTCATAAGACCAAGAGCAGTATTCCCTCTCGGCAGTTCCCGAATTTCATTATTCTTCATAATAAAAGCAGGCAGGTGTCCTGCATTGACTATTTTAAGTTCACTGCTATTTTTAAAGCACTCGATATAAAACAGTGTTGAGAAAATATTTCTGAGACTTTCACGATAAAAAGTATTATTAACTTTAGAAATAAGACTGGTGTCAGTATAGTCAGGAGCCAGAGCTCTTATCATTGCCTGAAGTTTTGCAGTAACGAGGGCTGCATTAAGTCCTTTACCAGCAACATCTGCCATAAGAATCAGCGACCGTTTATCATCAGGCTTAAAGAAATCCACTAAGTCACCGCAGACTTCATTAGCAGGCTGAGAGTAGAGCCAGACAGACCAACCGTCCAGATAAGGATTCTGTTCGGGCATTAAAGCTTCCTGGATTTTGCGACCAGCGGAAAGTTCATCTTTAGCAAGAAGTTTATCTTTTAATTCGAGCATTAAGACAACGAGCATAATGGCACCGCCAAGCTGATCCCAGTTTGAAGTGACAGAAGAGTGTCTGGAGCCGAAAGAAATTTCATTAGCAGTTAAGAGCAAAAGAATACTGATAAGCAAAAGAAGTCTGCGGACGGGGGTAAGTTTAAGAATCATACTTTTCAAAATCCAAAAGATATAGAAGAAAGCTCTTTTAAAGGGATTCATTTTCTTTAGCATCTCTTTAGAAGACGGTGCAAGATAGAAATCGATTATATCTTTTAAATCGTTTTTCAGGTTTCTGAACAAACCCTGGTCGTACATATCGGATTTAAGAGTTTCCCTGAAACCCGGCTCTTTTTCAGAATTCATTTACTTAATTTATTTATATAATATACGTTAAAAAAGAAACATTAGTTTCCAAAGAACAAAATAAACAATCAGGAGTATAAAAGGAAGCAGAAAATATTAAGCTTTGATTTTAATATTAACTATTATATAATTATAGAGGTTATAAACGTTTGTTAAGTTTTAACTTGAATTTAATATAATTATGATATATATTTCACTTAAATTAAATCACTTAAATATGGAAAAAACTTTTTCAAAATCGATGAACAAGAAGTTTTTTTATTATTTTTCTTGTGCTGCAATAATTGCAGTAAGTTTATATGTTACAGGTTGTACAGGGGCAAAACCCGAAGATCCTGCCTTGCAAAGAGCAAAGGATTCCCTCAATGTTTATACTCAGATAGAAAAAGCATTCACTGAATATAAAACATCACTTGATTACGTAGATAAAGAGGATTCTAAAAAAGCGAAGAGTTTCTTTGAAGAATCACTGAATACGCTTAAAAAAGTGAATACAAGAACACTTGAAGACAGCAGCAATGTACAATGGAAGAATGACTATGTAAAACTTGCGACGAGTGTGACGCAGGATTATCTTTACACACAGAAGGACATACCTGACAACAGCAACGTGTTCAAGTTTGCGAAGAAATACAATATTAATTACGACAAGATTAGTTTGAATTCAGAGCTTGAGGGAGATGTAGAACCATTGCCAGACGGAAGCGATGTACCGCTAATCAGAAACAGTACAGTTGACGAATACAT
>CAIUQV010000223.1 GCA_903901375.1 uncultured Ignavibacteriota bacterium | reverse complement strand
TTGAGCGCGGAGCGTATGTTGGGATTGCAACACATGACGACTATCTGACAGACTGGGCGGAGAAGATGATAAAGGATATGGGATTAAGTAAAGAGAAGTACGAATTTCAGATGCTGCTTGGAGTGAGAGAATGGCTAAGGGATAAGATTGTTGAGAACGGTCACAGGGTGAGAATTTATGTTCCATTCGGAAAAAGATGGTATGAATATTCTATAAGGCGTTTTCAGGAGAATCCGAATGTAGCGGGACAGGTACTGAAGGCGATGTTTTCGAAGTAGTGGACAGAGCTTAACCACAGAGAGGCACAGAGTTCACAGAGAATAAAATTCTCTAAAAAGAAACATTGATTAACATTTTAAAACAACAATAAAGCGATCCCCGCCAAAAGTATGCGGGGATGACAACGTTAGTGGTTTATTTTACGGTGCTCATAATAAGTTTAAAATGTTCGAGTATTTTCTGCATCGGAAAATAGGAAATTGAATTCACGCCTTCGTAGGGATGGTCGAGAACATAAATAAGATAAAGAATGATTATGTTAATGAAAGTGAAACCGATAACCAGGAAGAAATACGGAAATTTAGTTCTCATACCGAAGAAGAAGGAGAAAGAAAATGAGAAATAGCAGCCAAATAACATCACAACCCAGATAAGAGACGGAATAGTATTGTTAAGATAGAAGAAACGGAATCTTCGTGACTCACTTATTTTATTCAGTTCATCGAGACATTCTTCATACAGAGAGGGGTTATTAATATTTCTAACATCAATCTTAAGAAATGAATCCCAAAGTTTATTGTAAGCAAGGTTTCCTTCGTAAGAAGATTTTCCAGTCTTCATTTCAGTGATTTCGATATTGTAGATACTGTCAGTATATTCCAGAATATTCTTCATTAATTCAGATTTATATGGTTCCTGAAAGCCCTGAACATCGTGGAAAAGATTAGAAATACGATTTGATTCAGTATATAACTGATCCTGTGCATTATTATAATCAGACCAGTTTATGAATACGACAAATGCGATAATGACTGCATAAAGGAGGCCGTATCCATTAAAGATATAGCTTGTAACGTTATGGAATTTTTCAAGGTGTTCATAGTGATAAATCTTATGCATTATTTTGAAGCCGAAATAATCAACAATAATGCTTAACAGTGTTATAATAACCACTATTAACCAGATTGGAACATAGAGTAGAAAACTCATATATTATAATATTTTATTTATTCTGAACTTCGAACCAAATCTTTGTGGTTTCGGGGAAGAGTTCAAACATAAACTCTTTAATAACTTTTGCATATTCTCTGATTTCCCACTGAGCATGCGTATGGTCTCTGAGGTCAATGAAATTCATCACTGCCTGAAAAGATGCAGTCCAGTAAACTTCAGTAAACTGATTAAGGGGCAGGATGACTCTTGCCTGTTCTTTAGCAACACCGAGTTCAAGGAGATTATCGTAGCTTTTAAGAATTTCATTCATAACGTTATCGAAAACTTTTTTAGCTTCGTCTTGATTTTCAACCTGACCTTCTGATGCCTGTTTATTATCCGAGGACTGCGCACGCCATTTATCGGGAGTATAAAAATCGGATACGGGAACGTATCTTCCGCTGATTTCATTCCAGGCATGGTCTTTTGCCGGATAGCTTGACGAAGTTTCAATACCGACGACATGTTTGTACCACTGCCTCATAACGAATTCGGGAGCTTTCACGTGAAACTGAACTATTATATGCCTGAAGGGAGAATAGTGCTTATTCTCTGCGAGGTATCTTACGAGAACCCTGTCTCTTTCTGTAAATTCCTGTTTCTTTTGTCCGAAGGAAACTCTTGCGGAGTTAACCACGGTCAGGTCAGAGCCTAATTTATCTATAACTTCCACGAACCCTTTATCGAGTACTGTTTTCTTTTGTGTGTCTTTTGTCATCAGTATATTTTTGATATGAAACTATAACCTTTCCCGTGAAGACGGGAAAGGTTACAGAGATTTAATTAAACTTCGTAATAAAGATGGAATTCGTAAGGATGCGGTCTGAGCTGAACCTCCTTAACTTCTTTTTCCATTTTATAATCAATCCATGTTTTGATAATTTCCTCGGAGAAGACGCCGCCCTTTAGAAGGAATGCGTGGTCTCTTTCAAGGTTTTCAAGAGCTATTTCCAGAGAACCCGGTGCCTGGCGGATTGCTTTATGTTCGTCGGGACTTAAGTGATAGATATCTTTATCAACGGGTTCGCCCGGTTCAATTTTATTTTCAACGCCATCGAGACCAGCCAGAAGTAATGCAGCAAAGGCAAGGTAAGGATTTGCAGTGCCATCAGGGCAGCGGAATTCAATACGTTTTGCTTTTGGATTATCTGAATACATAGGAATACGAATGCTTGCACTTCTGTTACGCATTGAATAAACGAGGTTTACAGGTGCTTCATATCCGGGTACGAGTCTCTTGTAAGAGTTTGTTGTCGGATTTGTGAAAGCAAGTAACGATGGAGCGTGTTTCAGAATGCCGCCGATAAAATATAATGCCATTTCGCTAAGACCGGCATATTTATCTCCTGCGAAAAGTGCTTTACCGTCTTTCCAAAGAGAAATATGAGTATGCATGCCACTTCCGTTATCACCAAAAATTGGTTTAGGCATAAAGGTTGCAGTTTTACCTGCTTCGCGTGCAGTATTTTTTACAACGTATTTAAAAGTCTGAAGGTTGTCAGCACATTCTACAAGAGGAGCAAAACGGAAATCGATTTCACTCTGACCTGCGGTAGCAACTTCGTGATGCTGAACTTCAACATCAATGCCGAGATTAATCAAATGTTCGACCATCTGGTTTCTAAGGTCGTTTGTAGAATCGGAAGGAGGTACAGGAAAGTATCCTTCTTTAATTTTAATTTTATGACCGAGATTAGCTTCGGTTTCGGAGCCAGTATTCCAGAAACCTTCGCGGGAATCTATTCTGTACCAGCTTGAGAACTCGTTAATGTTGTATGCAACGTGGTCGAGAATAAAGAACTCTGCTTCGGGACCGATATAAGCAACATCGGCAATGCCTGTTGACTCCATGTACTTAAGTGCTTTTTTAGCAATAAGTCTGGGGTCTCTGTCGTAAGGCAGTTTAGTCATCGGGTCATAAATATCGCAGACGAGGCTTAATGATTTATATTTAATAAAC
>CAIUQV010000222.1 GCA_903901375.1 uncultured Ignavibacteriota bacterium | reverse complement strand
GTAGTCTTTAATTGAAAAAAAGGAGTTTTATTTTAATGAGGCAGTGGGATAAAAAAACGGAGTGTGCAATAAAAGCACACTCCGTATGAATATTTAGATTATTTTACAAGCATCATTCTCTTAATGTCAGAAAATTCACCTGCGGAAATTTTATAATAGTAAATACCTGATGCAATATCTTTACCGTTGAAAGAAACCTGATGTAAACCAGCCTGGCGCAGTTCATTGTTTGCAAGAACTGCTATTTCTCTTCCAAGTAAGTCGTATACTTTCAAAGAAACCATGGTTTGTTTAGGCAAATAGTATTCAATCGAAGTAACAGGATTAAACGGATTCGGATAATTCTGATAAAGATTAAACTGTGTTGCCTCTTCATTATTGTTTCCAACGCCGCTGACAGTGCTTCCTACTACCAATGTATATGTTCTTTTATGTGTTCTTGGTCCGCTATTTTCAGTACCTGTTACAGTAACTGTGTATGTTCCATAAGAACAATTGTTTGATGTAGTAGCGTTAATTCTGAGCGAATCAGGAGTACCAGTAAGAACTTTTACGTTACTTGGCTGGTATGTAAACGTGATAGAACCGACAGCCGGTGTTGGTGATATAGTAGCTGAATAAGTTACTGTTCCGCTGTAAGGTCCTAACATAGGTATTCTGATATAGTTGACAGATGTATTACTAACGCTTAAGTTATCTGTCGATTTCTGGAAAGACATTCCATAATCCGGTAAATAAGCTGAAAAATCATTTCCCATATCATTATTCTGATTACAATAGACGGGTGAAGTGAATGTTCTACCTGACATACCGATATAATCTCCGATATAATAATGGTCAGTACCCTGATATTGTTTTACAGTATTTGGGTTAAAGTTCTGGCTTGAAACTTTAAAATTAGGTGAAAAAGTTGCGCCACCGTCTGTAGAAACTGACGCATAATGTTCAGTTAAGATATTTGACGGGTCGTTTCTGGAGTCATACCAGAAAACCCAGACTCTTCCGAAATCATCGACAGAAATATCAGACATCCACTGATCGTTAGTTGTAGCATCATCATTGATAAGAACTGGCAGATTCCAAGAAGCACCGCCATTTGTTGTTCTTGCAACGTAGATGTTTGCATTATCCGGTCCCGGAGGATTTGCAGCATAGCTGATGTATACGTAACCCTTGTAAGGTCCGTTTGACAAATCAGCAGCTGCCTGCGGATGACCGTTTGTTCTGATGTTACCTTTTACGCATCTTCTACCTGTTGTTGCATTGACAGTACCCGGTTCAATGTAAGAAGCTGCCTGAAGGTCTGCAGAGAAAGTTGCACCACCGTCAGTTGATGTTTTAACTATGGAACCTGTACTTGCAGTAATAAACACATAAACTTTTCCAGTATGGTCAGTTACGATATTTGGTCCAGGGTTTGTTGAAACTGTAGACTGAAGTATTGTTGGTCCAGTCCAGGAAGTACCGTTATTGGTGCTCCTGAAGAAATCAACTCTCTGGCTTCCAGTAGTAGCATTAAAATATGCCATATAAAGATTATTCTTGGTAGGACCATTAGTTCTGTC
>CAIUQV010000221.1 GCA_903901375.1 uncultured Ignavibacteriota bacterium | reverse complement strand
GGGGATACATATAACTCCTTGGGTTCAAAAAGCAACGGGCTATTACCAATATACATACGTACCCGACCAGGGTGTACAGCCAACCATATCCTGGCTTGTAAGACAGCACAAATACTATAATAAAAAAGCAAAAGAAAAAGGATTAATTTACGGAGTTATAAACCAATTAAACAGTGACGAGAATAACATTAAGGGCACAGGATTGTCCGATGAATGGGGAATCAGAGAGCCGACTAATGAAGAAATTTCTATGATTCTTAATACATCTATGGTATATGGTGCTAAAGTTATGCTGGAGTTTTCTTACACAAGCAGTTTACAGGATACGACAAAGAAATCATATAATCAGGGTTTGACATCAACTCAAATGGATAATTATCAGAATAAACGAGACAGCAACTATTATGGTCAAAGGAAGTGGGATTTCGTTTCCATTTTAAATAAGAAATTAAAACAAAACAAATATCTTTACCCAGTTAAAAAACAGGGCGTCTGCTGATGGGATGAAATCCATAATTTTTGCTCCTTATTTTTAATTTAAAAGGTTAGTATTTAAACTTCTCAAAAATGATTTTGTTCCCGATGGTTCTTTAAGGTGGGCAAAATGACAAAAACAGCGAAAACAAGCAATAAACAGCATTTTCTATTCGGCGGGAATCATTCCCGCTTAAATGGGAACGAACCCCGCTTAAGCAAAAATGAACTTGGCTAAAGCAAAAATGAATTCCTCCAAAGAAATTTGATGATTTGTATTAAGCGGGACTGCACCCCGCTTAAGCGAAAACAAATTCCGCTTAAGTATTTTCCGGTTTTCTTAAGCAGCGGCTGAAATTCCCTTTCGGAAAATTCACCGTTGCTTAAGCGTGGACGAACCCCGATTAAGCGGGAAAGTATCTTGCTTCAGCGAAATTGATTTTTGCCCGTGCAAAAATGGAAGTAAACAAAGCGAAGTTTGATTTTCTGTCGGAAATATTCTTTGAATATTAAAGCTAATAAAATATGATTTCCAATTTTTAAATACTCACCTATTCGCCAATCTTATTTTTAAGATTAAGAACTTCTATCAACTCAACCAGTTTATTTACGAAACTAATTACATTATCAAAATCTACATTGAAATTCCTTGCTGAACATTTCCAGACTGGATTAATTGCACCTACAGCACTCATAGTTCCTTTTGTTGCCATTGTGTCCTCAAAAAATGAATCGGTAAACTTTAGCACATTACCCTTCAGCTTCAGGTTCATCCATCCCATCTTTCCGAAGTAATCAAGGTATTCGTCCGGGATTCTTAAATCACCTATGTATGAAAATAAAGAATCAAAAGAAGTTATACCTGTAGGTTGTGAAACTATATTCTTATTCTTTAGTATTATTTCAAAACTCTTATTCATTGTGTTGCTAACCTCAAAATTAAATTCCTTTGTTATTTTGTATTCATAAGAATACGCGGCAGTCAAAGGTGTGAACTCTGCTTCCTTTGCATACCCTCCCATAATAATATCCACATTCACTCCCCTGTATAAACCCCTGAGCCTGCTTCCTGAGTTCATTAACATTTTCTCACTGTTTGGTAAACTCGCATCTTCATATTTCAGCCCCATCATCTCGGCAAGCTTCGGCATTTGTGTGTCGCCCGATCCCGAAGAAGTACTTCCCCCTGCCGTATAAGGCGATCCTGATGTACCAGGTGCTTTCTTTCTGAATTTCAGAAATATAATAACAAAGAATATTAAAACCGCAACGGGTATTATGTAGTTTACTAAAGTTTGCATAATATTATGGTTTAATTATGATAAATTTCGCTTCTTACAGTATCAAAAGAACCGCCG
>CAIUQV010000220.1 GCA_903901375.1 uncultured Ignavibacteriota bacterium | reverse complement strand
GCTGAAGCGTGCTGCAAGCGTGAATACGAAGAATGCCGCTCCAAAGGGCGTGGGGAATTTTGTGGAAGTGATTGTAGTTTTTATCCGCGATGAAATCGTACTGCCGAATATGGGAAAAGATGGTTTGCGGTTGCTGCCGTTTTTCCTGACGCTATTCTTCTTTATTCTTTTTGCAAACCTGATTGGGCTTGTTCCGTTTATGGCACAGCCGACAAAGAACCTGAGCGTGACTACGGGTCTGGCGCTGATAACTTTTACGATGATTCAGATTCAGGGGATGAAAAAGAACGGCGGCTTCGGATACTTCAAGGGGCTTGTGCCGCACGGGATTCCGGCGTTTGTGCTTCCGATAATGATAGTGGTTGAGTTTATCGGATTGTTCACGAAGCCATTTGCGCTGCTGATGAGGTTGTTTGCGAATATAGTTGCAGGAACGATAATCATTTTGAGTTTAATTGGTTTGATATTTATAATGAACTGGGCGGGAGTAGCGATAGCGATACCGTTCACGTTGTTTATATATTTCTTGGAATTGTTTGTGGCATTGCTGCAGGCATACATATTTACGATGCTGAGTGTCATATTTATCAATATGGCAATGCATCAGGAACATTAAAATTTTTGTATTAAAATTAAAATAAATTAAAGGAGTCAAATTTATGGATTTAGCATTTTTATCAGCAGGTATCGGAGCCGGTTTAGTAGTAATCGGAGCGGGATTTGGAATCGGAAAAATCGCAAGTGCAGCAATGGATGCAAGCGGAAGAAACCCAGAAGCATTAGGTGACATCAGAACATCGATGATTATCGCAGCAGCACTTATCGAAGGTGTGGCACTTTTCGGATTAGTTATCTGCATACTTTTAGCTATCAAGAGTTAATCTCTTATCATAAAATACAAAACATAAGATGATACTAATTATTTTACATAATTTGTTTGTCGGTATTTTATTAAGCGGCGATGCCCACGAAAAGCCATCGTTACTTTCTGTAAACCCGGGATTGATAATCTGGACAATCGTAATCTTTGTAATATTTCTTTTATTGCTGAAGAAGTTTGCATGGAAGCCGATAATCGGAGCATTGAACAATCGCGAGAAAACAATTCAGGAAGCTCTTGAAAATGTCGAAAAGCAAAACAAAGAATCTGCAGAAACGTTTGAAAAGAATAAAAAGATTATTGCCGATGCACACGCACAGGCTTCGAAAATCCTGAGCGAAGCAAAAGAACTTGCAATCAAGCTCAAGGACGAAATCGTAAGCAAGGCAAACGAAGAATCCAATAAAAATATCGAACGTGCCAAAGAGCAGATAGAATCAATGAGATCAACTGCTATTGAGCAGATGAGAGGTGATATAACAGATATAGCTTTGCAGGCAGCCGAAAAGATTTTATCAAAAAATCTTAACAGGGAAAACCAGCTTGAGCTTATCGATGACTTTATGAAAAAAATCCCGAAAAATTAATGTCGGCAAAACTAATACATAGATATTCAAATTCTCTTTACGAAGCAGCATTAGAAGCAAAGAATGTTTCAAAAGTTGCAGGCGACTGCGAAGGACTGTTAGCACTGCTTTCCGAAAGCAAGGACTTAAACATACTTTTCAACAGCCCGGTAATTAACAAGGAGAAAAAGATAAAAGTTATAAACCTTATCTTTAAGAAAAAGCTTCAGGATTTAACTCTTGGCTTCATTCTTCTTACTATTAAGAACCGCAGAGAGAGTTTTATGAAAGAATTTGTTTCAAATTTTCTGAAAATAAAAGATGAAAAAGACGGAATCATAAAACCCGTTTTCACATCAGCAGTAGAACTGAAAGAAAAAGAGAAACAAAAGTATAAGAAAGATATTGATGCGTTTACGAATAAGAATTCAATGCCGAAGTTTGAAGTGAATCCGGAATTAATCGGCGGATTTACGATAAACGTAGGTGATTCAATGATAGATGGCAGCGTGAAAAGACAGCTGGAGCTTATGAAAACAATATTGAAAACAAAAATCTAAATAAAGAACTTTAACAGGAGATATACTTAAATTATGGATGTAAAAGCAGGCGAAGTATCCGCAGTAATTCTAAAACAGCTTTCAGGATACGAAAACGAAGTAGATATTTACGACATTGGAACAGTGCTTTCAGTAGGTGATAACGTTGCGAGAGTTTATGGACTTTCGAAATGTATGGCGAGTGAGCTTATCGAGTTTCCGCACGGAGTATTCGGTGTGGCTCTGAACCTCGAAGAAGACAACGTTGGTTGCGTGCTGTTCGGCGAAGTCCATTTAGTAAAAGAAGGCGATACCGTTAGAAGAACCGGAAAGATTATTTCTATTCCTGTCGGTGATGCCATGCTTGGACGCGTTATAAATCCATTAGGTCAGCCAATAGACGGTAAGGGAGAAATCAAAACCGATATGATGGCACCTATCGAAAGAAAAGCGCTTGGTGTTATCCAGAGGCAGCCTGTTAAAGAACCTTTACAGACAGGTTTGAAAGCTATCGATGCAATGATTCCAATCGGCAGAGGCCAGAGAGAATTAATCATCGGTGACAGACAGACTGGTAAAACTGCAGTAGCTATCGATACCATCATTAACCAGAAAGGTAAAGATGTTTTCTGTATTTATGTTGCAACAGGTCAGAAAGCTTCGACAGTAGCTCAGGTTGTAAAGAGCCTTGAAGAAGCAGGTGCAATGGAATACACAACAGTTATCTCAGCTCCTGCATCAGACCCTGCGCCAATGCTTTACATTTCACCGTATTCAGGTGCAACTCTTGGAGAGTATTTCAGAGATAAAGGTAAACACGCACTCGTTATTTATGATGACTTAACAAAACAGGCAGCAGCATACAGAGAACTTTCACTTCTTTTAAGAAGACCTCCGGGACGTGAAGCTTATCCTGGTGACGTGTTTTATCTCCATTCCCGTTTACTTGAAAGAGCTTCGAAACTTTCAAACGAACTTGGCGGCGG
>CAIUQV010000219.1 GCA_903901375.1 uncultured Ignavibacteriota bacterium | reverse complement strand
GACTATAGTAAGTATATCACCAAATGCAGTAACCAAACCCGATGAAAAAACCTCATACAATACTTCCACATCGTTCGTTACTCTTGTTACAAGCCTGCCTATTGGGTTCTTATCAAAAAACTGTAAGTTTAAGTTAATCGTATGCTCATAAATCTTCTTCCTTAAATCATAAATAATCTTCTGTCCTATCCAGCTGGTTAAATACGTCATTCCGTATTGTATGGCTCCCTGAAGTACAATAGTACCAAATAAGATTAGTACAATCATCTGAAGACCCGGCAGATTTTTATTACCGATCATTTCGTCAATTGCAATTGGTGTCAGCCTCGGTCTTACTGCCGCAAGTGCTGATGTGAATATCGTCAGCGATATGGCAAGTACTATATACCATTTGTAAGGTTTAAAGTAAGATAACAACCTTCTGAATATTACAGAGTCAATTGGCTTGCCAAGTGCATCTTCGCTTTTCTTTGGTGTGATTTTTCTTACGCTCATTTTATATTACATCTCCTCAATTTCTTCCTCCAGCAATTGTTTAACGTGTATGTTGTAGTAAATTCCGTTCTTTGAAAGTAATTCCTCGTGTGTGCCTTGTTCTTTTATTTGTGCACCTTCAATCACAATTATATTGTCAAGGTTTTTCAGTGTTGAGATTCTGTGTGATATTATTATCGTTGTCCTGTCTTTCATAACATCTTTTAGTCCCTGCAGTATTTCCTCTTCAGTATTCGTGTCAACTGCCGACAACGAATCATCAAGTATTAAAATCTTCGGAGTCTTGTATATTGCTCTTGCAATAGAAGTCCTTTGCTTCTGTCCGCCTGATAAAGTAACACCCCTCTCACCGATAATAGTCTTGAACTTATCCGGAAATAAATTTACATCTTTGTAAAGTCCTGCAAGTTGTGAAGACCTTTCAAGATTTACTTCATCAATCGTATCTGCGGAATATCCTATGTTGTTCTCGATAGAATCCGAGAACAAAAATGATTCCTGAGGAACAACGCCTACTGATGTTCGTAAAACCTCAAGAGGTATTTCCTTAACGTCTTTCCCGTCTAATAATATCTTACCCTCAGTTGTATCGTATATTCTGGGTATGAGATTTATCAGTGTTGACTTTCCGCATCCTGTATGACCTATGATTCCAAGGCTGCTTCCCTTTTCAATTTTAAGGTTTATATTCTTCAATACAAAATTCTCTGTGTCAGGATATTTAAAACTCACATCTTTAAATTCGACTGTTCCAAGTACATCACTGTTTTTAGTATTTGAATCTGTAGCGTCGTTATCCTGAATTTCGGGCTCGATATTTCTTATCTTCATTAATCTGTCCATCGATGGCGAAGCTCTTTGTACAAGATTAATAACCCATCCGAATGCAATCATAGGGAAGGTTAACTGTCCAAGGTAAACAATAAACTCTGTTACGTTACCAATAGTGAGCTTACCGTTAATAACATCCACGCCGCCAAAATATATAACTATAATAATTGAAAGACCCGTTAATAAGAACATCATCGGAAATGCATATGCCTGTATTCTTGCAAGAGATAAGTTCTTTTTCTGGTAATCTGCTGAAATCACGTTAAAATCTGCAATCTCGGAATCTTCTCTTACGTATGATTTCATTACCCTGATGCCTGAGAAGTTTTCCTGTACCTTTGTAGTCAGACCTGAAAATGCTTCCTGTACTTTCTGTGAACGTCCGTAAACTGATTTCATTACCTTGTAAACAAAGAATGAAATTAATGGTAGTGGTATTAATGCAATAAGTGATAGCTTGAATGCAATACTGAACATTATCGTTAATGTAACTACTGTTCTCAGAAATGTCTGTATTGAATACATTATTCCCGGTCCTAAGAAGTTTCTTATGTTATTTATGTCGTTAGTAGCATGTGCCATTAAATCACCAGTGGAATTCTTATCATAAAAGGATTTAGGCAGCTTTTGCAGATGCTCAAAAAAATCGTGTCTCAAATCATTCTCAATTTCTCTGGATGCTACAATTATTGTTCTTCTTGTTAGAAACAGAAAAACTCCTCCTATTAAAATTAGCCCGACACTCAGTAAACCGTAATTCAAATACGAAAAACTTGTATCTCCCTTTGAGATTGCATCGATTCCGTTCCCGATTACAAGAGGGTATATGCTTTGAAGTGTTATACTGATTATAACAAATACAGTTCCTAATAATAATTTATACTTCTGTTTCTTTAAATATGGAATTAG
>CAIUQV010000218.1 GCA_903901375.1 uncultured Ignavibacteriota bacterium | reverse complement strand
GACAAAGGGGTTTGTACTGTACAATAATTATCCCAATCCGTTTAACTCTACAACTTTGATAAAGTATTCACTGCCTAAGGAAGGTTTTGTGAGCATAAAAGTATACGATATAACGGGAAGAGAATTAACAACATTGATAAGCAAAGTTCAGAGGGCAGGAGAATATTCGGTTATGTTCGACGGGAACAGACTTTCTACCGGAGTTTATTTCTACAGGATGGAGAGCAATGGATTTATTCAGACGAAGAGATTTGTGATGGTTAAGTAGGGGTCATTTGTCACAGCATGAAATAGAAAAACCCTCAGCCGGACTATGTGTCTGACTGAGGGTTTCATTTAATACTTTATTATAATACTGACTTAATTCTCTTGATAGCTTCTTTGATGTTTTCTCTGGAGTTTGCGTAAGAGAACCTTAAGTAACCTTCGCCATACTCGCCAAAAGCTGTACCTGATAAAGCTGCGACGTTTCCTTTGTAGAGTAAGTGGTCATTCAGTTCTCTTGAAGTATAACCTGTCTTAGTAATGTTCGGGAATGCGTAGAATGCTCCGTCGGGGACTATACAAGAGAAACCGGGAACGGAATTCAGACCGTCGACGATGATGTCTCTGCGTGCAAGGAATTCTGCTTTCATCTGGTCAACGGAATCCTGCGGACCTTCGAGAGCTTCTATACAGCCCTTCTGAACGAATGCATTCGTACAGGAATTGCTGTTTGTCATTAACTTTGAAATTAGCGGTGCGAGTTCTTTGCTCATCACGCCGAAACCTGCTCTCCAGCCGGTCATAGCATAGTACTTTGAAAAACCGTCAAGAATGATTGTTCTGTCTTTGAATCCCGGTACCTGTGTGATGCTGAAATGATCTCCGGTGAAAATAAGACGACTGTAGATTTCATCGCTGAGAACCCAGATATCTTTATCTTTTATTATTTCAGCAATCTTTTCAATGGCTTCTTTCTTTAAGATACCGCCTGTAGGATTCTGCGGGGTATTGATGATTAATAACTTTGTTTTAGGAGTTATTAACTTGCGTAAATCTTCAGGGTCAAAAGCAAAGCCCTTATCTTCTTTTAAAGGAATAGGTACGGGTTTACCGCCCATAAACTTAATCATGGATTCATAAATCGGGAATCCCGGATTTGGATAGATAACTTCATCACCTTCATCAACAAGAGCAATAATAGCATAGAACATAATCGGCTTTCCGCCCGGAGTCATCACAACTTCATCAGGGTGAAATTCAAGACCTCTTGTTCTTGACATATATCTTGCGATAGATTCTCTAAGAGGAAGAATTCCGTTAGACGGAGTGTAGTGAGTATCGCCAGCCTGAATAGATTTTATTGCTGCCTGGCTGATGTTATCGGGTGTAGGAAAATCGGGTTCTCCGATTTCGAGGTGAATAATATGTTTACCTTCTGCTTCTAATTTCTTTGCTTTTGCTAAAACCTCAAAGGCAGTTTCTGTTCCGAGGTTTCCCATTCTCTTTGCTAATTTCAAATCCATATAATTATATGTTTAATTTGGTAATTTATTATTTATAGAGGTATTACAAAAATAGTTAAAATAAAACAATTATTCGCCCAAATAAGCTTTCCTCACTTCGGGATTGCTGGCTAATTCTTTCGCATCTCCCTCGAGTTTTATGTCTCCTGTTTCAAGGACGTAAGCATAATTTGAGATTGACAATGCAAGGTTTGCATTCTGTTCAACGAGCAAAATTGTAAGACCTGTTGCGTCTTTTAGAGCTTTTATTTTCTCGAATATCTGCTTCACGAGAATAGGAGCGATACCGAGCGAAGGTTCGTCCAGCAGAAGAAGTTTCGGCTTAGACATAAGTGCACGCGATATTGCCAGCATCTGCTGTTCGCCACCGCTAAGAGTTCCGCCCGGCTGTTTAAGTCTTTCCTTCAGTCTGGGAAAGAGTGTAAAAATAAGCTCAAGGTCGTACTTTATATTATCCCTGTCTTTTCTTGTGTATGCACCCATATCAAGATTTTCCTGAACAGACAGGTTGGAGAAAATCATTCTGCCTTCGGGTGCCTGCGAGACTCCAAGCTCTACAATCTTATGCGGAGGCATACCGGCAATATCCCTGCCATCGAAAGCAATCTTTCCGGATGCAGGTTTAATGATTGATGAGATTGTTCTGAGTATAGTTGATTTACCAGCTCCGTTTGCACCAATCAGAGTAACTATTTCGCCCTGCTTAACTTCGACGTTAATTCCTTTTATTGCCTGAATGGCACCATAATTCACAACAAGGTTTTCTATCTTAAGCATGGGTCTTAGTATCTCCTAAATAAGCTTCTATAACTTTTTCATTATTCTGAATTTCAGAAGGAAGACCTTCGGCAATCTTCTTACCGTATTCAAGTACATAAATCCTTTCACAAATACCCATCACAACTTTCATATCGTGTTCAATAAGCAGAATAGATATTTTGAATTTATCTTTAACATCCCTTATAAGTTTCATTAAGTCTGATTTCTCACTCGGGTTCATACCTGCGGCAGGTTCGTCGAGCAATAAAAGTTTTGGGTTGGTAGCCAGTGCCCTTACAATTTCAACTTTGCGTTGGTCACCGTATGGCAGTGAGATTGCCTCTTCATCTTTAACGTCGTGAAGATTGAACAACTCAAGAAGTTCGTCAATCTTACTATCAATTTCCTTTTCTTCTTTGCTAAAGTTATTCATCTGCCAGACCGAAGAATAAAACCCTGACTTTAAACCCACACCGAATGAAACTCTGACGTTGTCTTTAACGCTAAGACTTTTAAAAAGCCTGATGTTCTGAAATGTTCTGCAGATACCAAGATGTGCAATCTGAAAAGTTTTGTAATTCTTTAATGACTTATCCTGAAATAATACTTCGCCAGATGTAGGTTTATACACACTCGTGATAACGTTAAACACGGTAGTTTTGCCTGCACCGTTGGGACCTATCAGTCCTACGAGTTCGTTGTCGTTCACTTCGGCATCTAGAGCATCGATGCTCGTAAGGCCTCCGAACTTCATTGTAACGTTATTTATCTTAAGCAGACTCAACTTTTTTCTTTCTTTTAAATTTGAATTTAACACCGAATATTCCCTGAGGTCTCGTAAGCATCATTACTATCAGCAGTAAAGCATATACAATCATTCTGTATTCAGAAATACCTCTTAACAGTTCAGGAAGAATAGTCAAAATAACAGCGGCAATAATTACACCGGGAATACTTCCCATACCGCCGAGAATGACGATTGCGACTATTTCAATTGATTTAAGGAAATTAAAATCTTCGGGATTTAAGTATAAATTGAAATGACCGTAAAGTGCACCGGCTGCACCGGCAAAGAATGCACCGCTGACAAATGCGATGACTTTAAACTTAGTAGTGTTTATACCCATAGACTCAGCGGCAACTTCGTCATCTTTAACGGCAAGAAAACCTTTGCCGTAAGTAGAATTAATAAGATTGTAAATAAAGTAAACGATGAAAGCAGCGATGAAGAAAGTCCAGAAGAAGTTTGTGTATTTAGGCACTCCGTAAAATATGAATGAATCCTGAGTATTGTCGAGCATCTGAAGACTTTTAACTCCGTTACTGTACTGATATACACCCCTGAAACCCTGCGAAGCACCGATGAAATCCATACCCTGAATAAGTACACGAATGATTTCAGAGAAACCGAGAGTTACAATAGCAAGGTAATCCCCTTTTAGCCTTAAAGAAGGTACGCCTACAAGCAAACCGATCGCAGCAGCTGCAAGTCCGCCTGAAATCATAACTGTGAGGAACGTCATATTTTCGCCAAAGACTCCGGTACCGAAAACACCGGCAAAGAAAGGTGCGAAGTAAGTGGACATAGAAATCGAAAGATATCCACCGATAGCCATAAAACCTGCATGACCGAGAGAAAACTGACCTGTGAAACCGTTTATTAAATTTAAACTTGAAGCGAGAATGATGTTGATACCGATGTAAATAAGGATAGTGTAATAATAAGGGTCTATAGAATCTTTTACAAGATTGATAAGAAATATTGCGAGAACAGTGCTAAGAAAATAAATCTTACTCTTCATCCAGCGGTTTAAATTTTCAAATCATTTAAAAAGTAATAAAGTATTCTATAATAAAAAAGATTGAAGACCCATACCGCAAGAATCAGCAACCTCCTTGATAAGTGGGCGATTAAGGATTCGAACCTCAGACCCCCTCGGTGTAAACGAGGTGCTCTAACCAGCTGAGCTAATCGCCCTGAATTAATAATAAACAACAAAAATACAGGATTTAGTGTTAAAAATCAAACCATAAGGATGATACAAGGGATAATTAAGATTAAATAGTTTTAAGCCTGAAATAGATTCAAAAGAGGGTTTTAATCTTTTATTATGATTACTCCATTGCCGATTGATGAATCTTTATTTGTTTCATATATTACATCACCGAATCTTTTGAGGAATAAACCAAGTTTTGAATTTGCTATAATATAATAACTCTTGTCTGATTTTTTAAAGCTAAGTAAGTAATCGGCTGTTTCCTGATTTTCTTCCATCCAGAAATGGTCGAACAATCTGTAATCTATTTTACTGAGAATTTCCACTACCGGCTCGTTGCTTATAATCATAAACTTGCCGGAAGTACCAGAACTATAAACCTGCCGAATAAATTCAGCGGCGGATTTTTTTTCAGTGAAAGAAGCCTCGTTATTTTTCCTCCAGATATAAAGCCACATTACAGAGTAAACAAGTATGATAACTAACGCTAAAACAGGGATAACTTTTCCTGATTTTAGTATTTTGTACTTTTTAAAGTATTCTGTAATAATGAATAATCCGTATGCTGACATAAGCGAATAAAACGGTATTATCGAAGTGAAGTGTCTGTTCAATCCAAGGTTTGCCTTTAAAATCCAGCTTAAAGTTATAAATAACAGAATGGCTGTTCCTGTTACAAACATTATTTTATTCTGCGAATAAAACTTTTTGAAACCGGCAGGTACTAACAAAACAGTTACCCCTGTGAAAATAAACGGTATCCAGAAAACATAGAAAAATGTATCTTTAATGACATTAATTATTCCACCTCCTATTTCATTATTCTGCCTGAGAGCGTCGGAAGCAAATTTCTGCGTGCCGTGAAGGAATAAGAACCAGCTGCCGTCTGACAGATACCGGAGTATTGTCCAGATAATAATTGTAAAAGCGGGAAGAAGTATAACTAAGAAAGCTGAATATGTATTTCCGAATAAAGCAGTTTTTAATTTACGTTCTTTGATTATGATGATAAGCAGATATATAGTAATGCCAGCAAGGACTGCCCAGGCCTCGTATCGCAGCATACAGGCAAGAGACAGAATTATTGCAGAAGAGAAGTATTTTCTGTTTTCGAGTGTTATAACAATAAGTAATATGAATAAAGCAAATAAAGGTTCGGGCTGGGCGGTGGTACCCATAAGAATTCCAATAGGAGAAAGTGCGGCAAGCATTGCAGCTGAGACAGCGATTAATGACTGAGGTTCTTTCTTTTTTATATAGAAATATAAGATAACAGGGATTGCATTCCACACAATCACGTTTATATATCTGAGGGTTTGCATTTCAGAACCAATGGAAACAAAGAAAGCACCGATGTAGTGAAAGAGGGGCAGCCAGACCCAGTGAAGGCTGAGATTACTGCCATTTCTGACGATGTCTCGTGCGATTATGAAATGGGCATAGGCATCGGTATCACCGTCCGGCAGCTGATAAATGAAAAATATCTGCCAGACTGCTACTATGGCAATAGTAAACAGGAGGACAATCAGTTCTGTATTCTTCCTAAAGGCATCCATAAGGCGTAATTTCAACAAAAGAAAGTAAAGATTAAATCCTAAAATAACTGATGTTCTGCACGGAGAGAGTACGGAGAGAGTACGGAGGAATTTGCAGTTGAGAATATATAAATTGAGTACTAACAGAGTAGAGTTACACAGGTTCTAATGAGTAATTAATACGCGTTTTTTACGCATTGCATACGCATTGCATACGGGTTGGAAGCGCATCGGAGGAGTATAATTTATGAGAGCTTCAGAAGATAAAAAAGCCGTCTTATATCAGACGGCTTGCAAGTAGTGAAAAAGTTAATTAAAAGTTTTACAAAATTACAACAATTTTGTGGTTAAGTCAACAACTCTGCAGCTGTATCCCCATTCATTGTCGTACCATCCGATAACTTTTACGAGGCTTCCGAAAGCCATAGTAGAAAGTGCATCGAAGATACAGGAGTGGTCGTTTCCGACGATATCGGAAGAAACAATCGGGTCTTCCGTATATTCAAGTATACCCTTGAGGTTTGTATCCGCTGCTTTTTTCATAGCTGCGTTTACTTCTTCTTTTGTTACATCTTTTTTAAGAATCACTGTGAAGTCTGTGATGGAACCGTCAGGTGTAGGAACCCTAAGTGAGAATCCGTCGAGTTTACCTTTAAGGTGCGGTAAAACTTTGCCGACTGCCTTTGCAGCACCAGTGGTAGTAGGAATAATGTTCACTGCGCCTGCTCTTGCACGCCTTAAATCTTTATGCGGCTGGTCGAGCATTACCTGATCGTTAGTGTATGAATGTATAGTGTTCATAAAACCTTTTTCGATACCGAAGTTTTCGTCGAGGACTTTAACCATCGGAGCGAGGCAGTTTGTAGTACAGGATGCATTCGAAATAATCTTATGTTCGGGTTTAAGAACATCGTCATTAACTCCCAGTACAACGATAGCGTCGAGGTCATCTTTAGGCGGAGCAGTAAGGATAACTTTTTTAGCTCCTGCTGCAAGATGCATTGCAAGTTTTTCCTTGCTGGAGAAAACGCCTGTAGATTCGATAACTAAATCAACGCCTTTTTTATCCCATTCCAGTTTCGAAGGGTCTTTTTCCGAAGTAATAAGAATTTCTTTACCGTTTAAGGTAAATCCTTTTTCCGTAGGAACTAATTCTCCGGGGAATTTACCGTGGACTGAATCATATTTTAACAGATGAGTGAGCGTTTTATTGTCTGTTAAGTCGTTAATTGCAACAACGTCAAAACCGCCTTTTTGCATCATTCTTTTGAAAACCAAGCGTCCGATTCTGCCAAAACCATTAATACCAATTTTTAGTGACATTTTACCTCCGATTTATTAAATTATTTTAAATTTTGTATGATTTTTAATCAAAATACTCAAAAAACTAACAAAATTCAAATTAAAAAATAAGCATATCTTAAATTGATTTTGCCAATCGATTTCCGTATATTTGTCAATTGTAAAAATTCGAAAATATTAAAAACCAGGAAGATTTAATTATGGCAACAACGTCAGATTTAAAGAATGGAATTATTATAAAATTTAACAATGATTTACATCAGGTTCTTCAGGTAGAGCACAGAACTCCCGGGAATTTAAGGGCTTTTTATCAGGTAAAGATGAGAAACCTAAAGAATGGTAAAATGATTGAGAACAGATTCCGTTCGGGTGAGGAAATCACCGTAGAAAGATTAGAACAAAAAGTTTACCATTTTCTGTATAAAGATAATACAGAATATCATTTTATGGAAAATGAGACTTACGAACAGATACAGCTTTCAGAAGATATAGTGGGAGATCAGGGTGAGTTTTTAAAACCGAGCCAGGAAGTACAGATAGTATTTCATAACGGGAACCCGTTATCGGTAGTGATGCCTCCGCACGTTACGATGCAGGTGGTATCATCACCACCAGCCGTAAAAGGAAACACATCGACAAATGCAACAAAAGTTGTAACGCTGGAATCGGGCGTGGAAGTGAACGTGCCTTTATTTATAGATGAGGGTGAGTTCGTTAAAATAGATATAAGAACCAGAGAATACATCGAAAGAGTAAAACAATAGAATTTTAATTAAATTAAAACATAATAAATGAAAATGGACCTAAAATACTTACAGAAAGTGATAAAAATGCTGGATTCCAGCGAGCTTGCAGAAATTGAGATCGAAGAAGACGGAACAAAACTGAGACTTTCGAAACCACGTCCTAAAGTGATTTCGGGGATGACACAGATGGTAGCACAGCCACAGGCACAGATTCAGCAGGCAGTTACAGCAGCAGTACCAGAAGCTGCAAAGACCGAACCGGCGAAAACTGAAGAAGTGAAGAACGAGAATCTATACGAAGTCAGGTCGCCGATGGTAGGTACTTTCTACAAAACTCCATCTCCAGACGCAGACCCATACGTAAAACCGGGCGATAGTGTAAAGACCGGTGATGTTATCTGCATCATTGAAGCGATGAAATTAATGAATGAGATTGAATCGGAAGTATCCGGTAAAGTCGTAAAAATATTAGTTGAAAACGGAACAGCAGTGGAATATGACCAGCCGTTGATGTTAATCGAGAAGAACTAATTTAATAACATTAAAAGGGAGAGTGTATGTTTAACAAAATATTAATTGCAAACAGAGGCGAAATAGCATTACGAATAATAAGAACCTGTAAAGAACTCGGGATAAAGACAGTTGCAGTTTATTCTACAGCTGATAAAAATTCACTTCACGTCAGGTTTGCAGATGAGGCAGTTTGCATAGGACCAGCACAGGGTTCGCAGAGTTATTTAAGTATTCCGAAAATAATTTCAGCAGCAGAAATAACGAATGCAGATGCAATACACCCGGGATACGGATTCCTGGCTGAGAACGCAGAGTTTGCAGAGATATGTGCTGATTCAAACATTGTATTTATTGGACCAAAGCCAGAGATGATAACCAAGATGGGTGATAAGTCAGTAGCAAAGGAACTTATGAAAGCGGCAGGTGTACCTTTAGTACCAGGCAGTGACGGTAAATTCACGGATTACGAAACAGCGGCAGAAGCTGCTGACAGAGTGGGTTATCCGATTATGCTGAAAGCTTCTGCAGGAGGCGGCGGAAAAGGAATGAGAATTGTACGTGAAGCAAGCCACCTTGAACAGGCACTAAGCATTGCAAAGAGCGAAGCACTGGCAGCATTCGGCGACGACAGTATGTATATAGAAAAGCTTGTTGAGAATCCAAGACACGTAGAAATTCAGATAATGGGTGATAAGTTCGGTAACATTGTTCACGTTGGAGAGAGAGACTGCACAATACAGAGAAGGCATCAGAAGCTACTAGAAGAATCACCTTCACCGATACTGAGCGAAGAACTGAGAGAAAGAATGGCAGATGCAGCGATAAAAGCAGCACAGACTGTAAACTATGAAAGTTTAGGTACTGTGGAATTTCTTGTTGATAAGAACAGGGATTTCTACTTTATGGAAATGAATACACGTATTCAGGTGGAACATCCGATAACGGAAGCAGTTTCGGGTTTAGACCTCGTGAAAGAACAGATAAAGATTGCAGCAGGAGAAAAGATAACAAAGAAGAAGCAGAAGCTTTTCGGTCACTCGATTGAAGTGAGAATCAATGCTGAAGACCCTGACAAAAATTTTCAGTCATCACCCGGATTAATAACTGCTTTTAACGCACCCGGAGGACACGGAATAAGGATTGACACACACTGTTATGCAGGGTACTTAATCCCGGCATATTATGATTCGATGATTGGAAAACTGATAGTACTTGCGAACACAAGAGAGGAAGCTATAACAAGGATGCTGAGAGCGCTTGATGAATTTATTATTGAAGGTATAAAGACAACTACTCCTCTTTTCAGCAAGATACTGAAAGATAAATATTTTGTTGCGAACGATTACGACACAAACTTCCTTGAGAAGAGAGAAGAAATAGAAGTTTAACACATATACAAAAATGTTTAGAAGGATAATAGTAATAATACTGTTAAGTATTTCGGTACTTGGATATTCGCAGAATAAAAAGTCCGACACGCTTAGCACAAAGAAATCTGCGGGTGATACATCAAAACTGAACACTGTTCAGATTGATACATCAAAAATAATAAACCAGATTGACACTACAACGAAGGCACCGATAAAGACAGATTCACTTATAAGTGCTTCGGAGAAAGAGACAGTAAGGTTTACGAATACAACATTATTCGTTTACATTTTGTTATCAATAGCAGGAGCATTTTTCTTCTTCTTTTTGTTCGTGAAAACGCTGTTTAAAACATTTCACAAAACGAAATCGACGAGGCAGTCATTACTACTAAGCTGGAATTTGTTCTTTATTGTAACTGTTATATGGATATTCATAGTATGGGGTATAATGGCAGGATTATGGTCATCGGCTCCTTTTATGACTGTCTTGATTTTTTTGTTCATAGTCAGTCTGATTATGAGCATCATAGCATTAAAAAGTAAATAAATATAAATAATGAATAAAACATATTATGCACTAATACTCGGAGCGTCAAGCGGTTTCGGAAAAGAGATAGCTTTGACTCTTGCCAAAGACGGGGTGAACATCATCGGTGTCCACCTAGACAGGGCAACAACGATGCCCGACGTTGAGAAAGAGATAGAAGATATAAAATCTTACGGTGTTGATGCACATTTTTACAACATAAATGCCGCAGATATTCACAAACGCGAAGATGTATTAAATGACGTACTCGAAATATTCAAGAAGAAAGAAAACCCTACGATAAAAGTTCTTGTTCATTCACTTGCATTCGGAACTTTAAGAAAGTTTGTATCTGAAGACGGTAATGACCAGATCAATATGAAGCAGATGGAAATGACAGTTGACGTTATGGCGCATAGTCTTGTTTACTGGACTCAGGAAGTATTGAAACGTGATTTAATGAAACCGGGCGGGAAGATTTATGCAATGACATCATCAGGCGGTACGAGGGTTATCGAATTTTACGGTGCAGTATCGGCAGCAAAGGCATGCCTTGAATCGCACGTGCGTCAGCTGGCACTCGAACTCGGAAGCAGGGAGATTGCTGTAAATGCACTGCTTGCAGGTGTTACGGACACTCCGGCTCTGAGAAAGATTCCTAAGAATGATGACCTTATAAAAATGGCGCTTATGAGAAATCCTCAGGGAAAACTTACATTACCAAAAGATATTGCAAACTTTATACTTGATAATTACAAACGCGATTCGCACTGGATGACAGGCTGCGTTATACATATAGACGGCGGCGAAACAATCAGCGGATTCTAAAATTATTTTTAATGTATCCTTCCGGTATTTGCCGGAAGGATACAAATTAAAACTTACCCGAACTTAATATAATTAACTTTCAAATGGTTCGTTTCATCAGAAAAGGATACTTAAAATTAAAGTGCAAAGAATGCCATAAATCTCATTCAATTGAAGGAAGAGATCTGGTTTTTGATCCTTACGGTAAGACAGAAAAGGATAACGGCATTGAAAGAAAATACTTATCGGTAACGGATTTCTTCTGTTCCTGCGACACAAAGATTAAATGCGAAATACTTGTAACAGAATTTCCCGAAGGCACTATATCTGATATTAGTTACGACGCAAGGAATGCAGAAATTACAGATAAGTGCAATATTAGTATTCTGAGCATTTAATGGGGAAAGAATTATTCAGGAATAAAAAATTCCTGTTTTTTATATCGGCAAGACTGATGTTTACGATTGCAATTTTAATGCAGTCGGTTGTAATCGGATGGCAGATGTACGAACTGACGAAGGACCCGTTTGCGCTTGGACTGGCAGGACTTACCGAAGCAATTCCATCAATCATCACTGCATTAATATCGGGTGCAATAGTTGACAGCCGTGACAGGAAAAAAGTACTTACCTTCGCTTATGCTTTAATGTTTATTTGTTCTGTGTCGCTGTTCCTGATATCTTCGGGTTTCTTTCCGCTTATAGTAAGTCAGAAAGTATTTTTAATGTATTGCGTGATTTTCATAACAGGAATATCCAGAGGATTTTATATGCCTGCATCACAAGCACTACTAGGACAGTTAGTGGATAAAAGTCTTTACCCAGTTGCAGTAAGCTGGAATATTTCGATATGGCAGATTGGCGCAATCAGCGGTCCTGCGATAGGGGGATTTGTTTACGGATTCTTAGGAATAAATGTAACTTACTTAACCATTATCACCTTTATATTTCTTGCTTTGACATTCATCTCGATGATAAAATCCAAACCGAAACCAGTGATTAAGGATATGTCAATTTTCGAAAAGCTGACTTCGGGAATTAAATTTGTGATGAACAAGAAAATAATACTTGGCTCGATGACGCTTGATTTGTTTGCAGTGTTATTCGGCGGAGCGACTGCTTTATTACCTGTGTTTGCATCGGAGATTCTGGATGCAGGTCCGAAAGGTCTTGGAATTCTGAGAGCAGCACCTTCTGTGGGAGCTGTGATAATGGCATTATACCTGACAAAACATCCTCCTCTGAAAAATACAGGAAGATATTTAATGCTCAGTGTTGCTGCATTCGGATGCACAATACTTCTTTTTGCAATATCAAAGAGTTTTTACTTGTCAGTGACAGCACTGGCATTAAGCGGAATGTTCGACAGTATAAGTGTTGTGATAAGGCAGACAATTCTGCAACTATACACTCCGGATGATATGAAGGGCAGGGTTTCGGCTGTTAACAGCATATTCATCGGTTCATCGAATGAGATTGGTGCGTTTGAATCGGGCTTTGCAGCAAAACTTCTGGGTGTGGTACCTTCGGTTCTATTCGGTGGATTTATGACTTTGATTGTAGTTGGAGTATCATCAGTAACTTTTCCTTCCTTAAGAAGGTTACAGCTGAAGGATAAACATTAGGGATGGTTTTTTCCTATGATTATTTTCATTCCTTTTCACTATTTTATAAAATCAGATATGATTAATTTCATATAATTTACGTATAAAATATATGGCAGACCCATTTAAATTACCGGAACAGAATGAACCAGTATCTATAGAGAAAGGTTCGCTTGAGCTGAAGACTCAGGAGTTTATGCCAACAATCCTTATAGGACTTGGAGGCACGGGAAAAGAAGTATTACTGAGAATCAGGAGGCAGTTTGTGGAAAAATACGGTTCTCTGGACGACTTCCCTATTACTTCATACCTTTATATTGATACGGATAATGCACCTGCGGAAGAAAGCGGAATTGCAAGAGAAAGGGATTATCTAATAAACGACATAGATTTTAAGCCTTCTGAAAAGGTTTTTAATCCTGTTAATCCGTCTGATTATATACACAGAATTAACGATGTACCTCATATAAAAGAATGGCTTAATACTACAGGAGAAATTGGTAAACTCGGAACGATGAACACAGGTGCGGGACAGATAAGACCTGCTGCCAGGCTTGCTTTATTTCATAACTATGATGAAATTGTTTACAAGCTTAGTTCGGCAAAATCGACTATCACAG
>CAIUQV010000217.1 GCA_903901375.1 uncultured Ignavibacteriota bacterium | reverse complement strand
TGGAATATTCAACAGATTCATCATTTACAACCGGAGTAACGATAGACAGCACGCTTACAGATACTACGAAGGTTCTTGCGGGGCTGAACAATCTGACAAAATACTACTGGAGAGTGAAAGCAAAGAATCAGGCAGGCTGGAATGTATACAGTTCAAAATGGAGCTTTACAACAATTGTAAGTTCACCAGGAGCACCGTCACTTGTTTCACCTTTAAACAACACTACTTCAGAGCCTCTATCATTAAATTTACTCTGGAATAAAATTGAAACAGCAGAGCTTTACAATGTTCAGGTATCTACAAACCCAGGGTTTACAAACATAGTGGTAAATGATACTGCATGTCTTGACACAATAAAGGCAATATCAGGACTAAACGTGATAACAAATTACTACTGGAGAGTGAGATCGTACAACATAAGCGGATGGTCTGCTTTCAGTAATTCATGGACATTTAAAACAATAGGTAATGCAACACCAGTAGTATTATCATCTCCATCGAACGGAGCAATAAACGAGCCATTAACAGTTACATGCAACTGGTTCAAAGCGACAGATATGACAAATATGCTTAACGGAGTTAAGAGCAAAAACGGCAAAACTATTAACAGCAACACATCTCCGCTTGCAGTTACAAATTACTGGTTTGAATACGGAACGGATTCAACATTTGCAACAGTACTTTTAAGAGACTCAACCTTAACAGATACGACAAAAATATTATCAGGACTAAATTACTCAGTAAAATATTACTGGAGGGTAAAAGCGACTAATCAGATTGGATGGGGTTCATTCAGCAGCAGCTGGTATTTTACCACAATACCTGATGTTCCTGCGGTACCAACATTATTAGTACCGGCAAATAATTCAGTTGACCTTACAGTAGTTCCATTGATGGACTGGAACAACGTTCCTTATGCGGCGAGCTACAGGCTGCAGGTATCAACAAGTTCTACATTTACAACAGTTGTTTACGACACAACAGGAGTAATTTTATCACAGATAACAATACCGTCCGGGAAGCTAACAACGAATACGCAGTATTACTGGAGAGTGAATGCAACAAACTACACAGGCACGAGTGCATATTCATCGGTATGGAATTTCACAACTGCTCCGAATGCACCAAACGTACCGGTGCTTTCAACTCCAACGAACGGAGTAATAGGTCAGCCGACAACGCTTACGTTTAAGTGGTTCAAAGCTGTGGAAACTTTAGTTGAAAATAAAAAAACTATCAACGAACAACGAACAACGGACAACTACGATTATCCAGATGCAATAAGCAAATACTGGTTTGAATACGGAACGGATTCAACTCTCACAACATTTATAGCAAGAGATTCATCATTAACAGATACAACAAAGACATTAACAGGTCTTTCAAATTACACAACATACTACTGGAGAGTGAGAGCAAAGAACCAGACAGGCTGGAGCGGATACAGTGCAATATGGAAGTTTACTACTATACTGCCTGTACCTGCGGCACCTGTTCTTACATCACCACCGAATAATTCGACAGGTACAATATTAGAACCGACATTAAGCTGGGGAAGCGTAACCTATGCAGCAAGTTACAGAATTCAGGTATCGACAGATTCCAATTTTGCGACTGCATTATGGGACACGGCTGGAGTCACTGTTTTAACGGCAGTTGTACCACCGTTTAAGCTTACAGGAATGACAAAATATTACTGGAGAGTCAATGGTGCAAATGCAAGCGGAAGCGGGGCATGGTCTACTGTATGGAATTTCAAAACATTGCAGAATCTGACATTAAACCTTCGCGTACTGCTTGAAGGATTCTGGGACGGTTCGAGCCAGATTCAGGATTCAGTGACAGTATATCTTGCAAATTCAAGTTCACCGTATGCATTTGCCGATAGTGCAAAAATAGTTCTATCGACATCCGGACTTGCATCGCCTAACTTCTCAAAAGCAGTTAATGGAAATTACTATATAGTCATAATGCACAGGAATCACCTCGAAACCTGGAGTTCAACTCCGCAGATGTTTGTAACTAACAGTGCAATATATTATGATTTCACAACTGCAGCAAACAAAGCATATGGCGACAACATGAAACAGGTTGGAAGTGTCTGGGTGCTGATAGGCGGCGATGCGAATAAAGACGGCTCAATAGACGCTACAGACATAGGAATATTTGTCGGAGAATTTGGAATGCTTGGATACCTGAGGAGTGATTTCAACGGAGACCAGGACGTGAATGCATCGGATGTACTGATAATTTCGAATAACTTCGGGTTGATAAAGTTAATCCCAGGGGCAGAACCTTTAGCACCAGAGATAATTAAAAACAAGAAATCAATATTTGAAAACACTCTGAAATCAGGTAAGGATGTTCAAAAGACTGTAAACAAAAGTAATACTGATAAAGTCATTAAAAACAAAAATCCTAATAAGTAGTTAATAAAAGAATAAACTTTCATCCCTGTTACTTCGGGGATGAAAGTTTTTTATAAAGCGAATATAAATAATTAAATTATAATTATGAAAAAGATAATTATCTTAGTATTGCTCTTAATCGTAATGGGGAATATATCATCTGCACAGGTGAAGGTTGGATTCTCACTCGGTAACAGAAGTATAGCAGCAGGAATACTGTCATACGATTTAATAGCAACGGTTCCAGCAGGACAAACCTGGAGTGTTGGCGCAGCAACTATAAGACTTAACATTAGTCCTAATCCGTTAACAGGGCTTACAATTCATCCTGACAACCCTGTAATAAACCCGAATCCAAACATAAACTCGGGAATATATCAGCCATTGAAGACCCTTGCAGCATCTGCAACGATAATGAGTTTTAATATCCTGACTTTCAATACGAGCGGATTTTACAGATTTACACCGGGAACATACACACTTGGTAAGGTAAGGTTTAATGTAGTAGGCTCATTCGTAACGGACTCAATAAAGTTCAGAGTCAATCCACCGTTTACCACGGCATTAACGACAGTAAACGACTCAACGGTAGCACTTGTATACCCAACAACGTTCAATATAACAAACCCTGTAGTAACAGGAACAGGTAATAATTTATCTGAGTTACCAAAAGAATTCAAGTTATACGAAAACTATCCAAATCCTTTCAACCCGACAACGTCAATTAAGTACGATGTAGCAAGCAACGCATTCGTAAGACTGACAGTCTATGATGTAACAGGAAAAGAAGTAGAAACACTTGTAAACGACAACCTTCAGGCTGGCAGGTATGAGGCCTCATTTAACGGAGGAAGTTATTCGAGCGGAATATACTTTGCGAAGATAGAAGCCGGTTCTTACAAGCATATAATCAAGATGGTAATGGTGAAGTAATGGAAATTATAGAATAAATTTAATTCAAAGATTTTAATTATAATGTACATTATAATTAAATTAGTTAATACAGATGAAATATGATGTTTATGCAACGGGTAATTAATTTTTCTCAATTAAGCAGGTGCATTTAACTGCATCTGCTTTTTTATTGTATTTAGATCAAAATATGTTTTTCTCTTGATAAATAAATTAAATGTAATTATATTTAAAAAGTTTGAAAATAACCTCAAATACATATATTTAGGTTATAAATATCAATTACATTATATTTATAAAAACAATAATATATAGTACTTCAATCCAATATCAATTCAATCTGAATCCAATATGAATCCAACTCTGACCAGTATCTGACAAGTATCTGACCTGTGTTCAGCATATTCCTTAATGTATTATCTGCAATTCGGTTATTTATCAAGAGGAGTTCCTGTTTGATTAATTTATAATGATAATGGAATTTATTATTTAATTCAATTGTTGTTAAATACGACTACATTAGTCCTGTTTAACAAGTGTTATTAAATTAGATGGTTAGATTTTCAAAAAAATTAGAGTATTCGTTAATCGCATTAAGGCATATTTCAGTTTCAGAAAACGAAATTACCAGGGTAAGGGATATTTCCGAAAAGTATAATATTCCTCACGACCTGCTCGCTAAAATTATGCAGAAACTGAAAAAGGAAAATATTCTCGAATCCGTTCAGGGTATAAACGGCGGTTATAGATTGCTCAAAAAACTGTCTGATATTCCTTTGCTTGATTTGTACAATCTGGTTGAATCGAGCACTTCTATCGTTGAATGTATGCACGATGACGCAAATGCCTGTTATGTTAGTGATAACTGTACTATTAAAGATCCTCTTGCCAAAATGCAGAGTGAGTTTGAAAGTATTCTGAAATCTAAAATGGTTTCCGACTTTGTCTGATAAATTTATTTATATGGATTATAATGCTGCAACTCCTGCAGATTCAGAAGTTGTTCAGGCAATGCTTCCATATTTCAGTGAAAAGTTCGGTAATGCTGCGTCTAAACATCATTTCGGTAATGCAGCAAGCGCTGCCATTGACCATTCAAGGAAACAGATTTCTGAACTTATTCATTGCTCACCTAAAGATATTGTCTTTACCAGCGGTGCCACTGAATCCAATAACCTTGCTCTTAAAGGTGTGGTTGAATACTACTACAAAGAAAACATAAATATTGTTACTACTGAAATTGAACATTCTTCAGTCCTTGATGTTTGCAAAAGTTTGAATGCCTCAGGCGTTACTGTAAAATATGTAAAACCCGATGAATACGGTATAGTTCGTCCGGAGGATGTTGAAAAGGCTATAGATGGTAATACAATTCTTGTGAGTGTTATGACGGCAAATAATGAAATCGGCACCATTCAGCCTATACCTGAAATCGGACAAATTTGTAAATTCAAAAATGTTCTTTTTCATACTGATGCCGTTCAGGCATTCGGAAAAATACCTGTTGACGTTAATGAGTATAACATAGACCTAATGAGTATTTCTGCCCATAAAATATACGGTCCTAAAGGTATAGGTGCTTTGTACATTAACAGCAGTAAGAAAATACGTCTGGCAGAACAAATAAACGGCGGCGGACACGAACAGGGTTTCAGAAGCGGTACTCTGAACACTCCCGGAATAGTCGGTTTCGGAAAGGCTGCGGAGATTGCTTCTTCAAGGATGTACTCAGATTTTCAGAAAGAAATTGTTCAGCGTGATATTCTTATAGAGAACTTTTTAAACAGAATTTCATTTACATATCTGAACGGCAGTAAAGAAAAAAGACTTCCGAATAATGTGAATATCAGTTTTGAAGGTGTTGAATCTGGTGTGTTGCTCAGCAATCTGAAAAATATTGCACTGTCAACAGGCAGTGCCTGTTCTTCGGCAACTTTACAGCCGTCTCATGTGTTAAAAGCAATAGGGAAATCTGAATCTCAGGTCAAATCTGCCATAAGGTTCGGAATAGGAAGAGAAACAACGAATGAAGATATTAATTATGTGATTAACAAAGTTACTGAAGTTGTGAATAAACTAAGAAATTAAATTTCTGTAAACTCTTAAAAGCAAAAATAAACAAAAACTAATTAAATATATGTCAGAAGAAACAAAATTCGTTCCTGGTGTTACTGAAGATGTTAACATTACGGAAAAAGCAGTCAGCGAAGTTAAAAGAATTATGAAAGAAAATAATATTCCCGATAATTTTGGTCTCAGAATCGGTGTGAAAGGCGGCGGTTGTTCGGGATTTACTTATTCGCTCGGCTTCGATGGTGAAACCAAACCTACCGATACTGTTATAGAAAAAGACGGTATTCAGGTTTTTATTGATATGAAAAGCTTCCTCTACCTTTCAGGTACTGAAGTAGATTATACAGACGGCCTTTCAGGTAAAGGGTTTGTTTTTAACAATCCAAATGCCAAAAGAACCTGCGGCTGCGGAAGTTCTTTCGGAACATAAACTTAAATTTTTAAAATGGGAAAAAGTATAACACGAAGAAAATTTTTATGGAATTCATCTTTGGGAGTACTCTCATTCTCAGTATTACCCGGTTTTTTAAAAAATAATTATAATAATATAAAATCGAAAGGAGATATTTCAAAAATGTCTTATGAATGGAAATTTAATGCAAGACCTTACTCAGATGAGGAAGCAAAAACATTATTAAAAGATGTAGTGTCACCTGAAACCAGCGACTGGCACTACAACACACACCATAAAGGTTACGTTACTTTCTTAAACAACATTGAGAAAGAACTTGAAAATGCTGACAGGGCAAAAGCTAACGGTAACTATTCACAGATTGGTGAGTTAAAAAGAAGATTAACCTGGAACCACGGCGGAACAGTTTTACACGATGTTTACTGGGAAGTACTTGGCGGTGACGGTGATATTTCAAAAGGTAAAGATGTTCAGGAAGCTATCGTAAAAGAATTCGGCAGCTTTGAAAAATGGAAAGAAGATTTTAAAGCAGCTGCTATGTCGGCTAAATTATCAGGCTGGGGAGTACTCGTTTTCGATAAACTCTACAGCGGAAGATTATTAAACGTACTCGTAGACGAACATCATTACGGTGCAATCTGGGGTGGTATTCCTCTTATTCCTTGCGATGTGTTCGAACACGCTTACTATCATAAAGACGGTCCAGGAAGAGCAAAGTATATTGATAACTTTATTAATAACTTGCACTGGGGAAGAATAAATGATAGATTTGTAAAGTATTGTAAATAATCTTTATAAAAGTGCATAGATATTTCAATTTAGTTTTAATTCTGGTAGCGGTTCTTGTGTTTTCTTCCTGCGGTAAAAAGGATGAAGGCACAAATCAGACAACTTCCAAAACAGGTGAGTTCGTCTGGAAAGAAAATCTGTCTGTAAAAGACATTCCCGATACTCCGGTAAAAGGTAAGATTGAAGGTAAGGACTTTAACATTGCTTACGTTAATTTTGAACAATGGAGAGGGTCTAATGATAACGTTATTAATTTCAGCGATAAAACGCCTAAAAATAAGTGCGGTTTCATCGAAAATGATAATGGCTTTAATTTAACCAAAATCGGCGGGAATATGAAAGAAGGCGATGTTTTAAAGGATACATTTGTAAAAAACCTTGAAGGCTATACTGCTGACTTTCACGTTACCGAAAATGAAGATATGAGAAAGATAACAGCAGGATGGAATCTGGCACTGGTTATCGATGATATGGATGAGAATGTTGTTAAGGGAAAGATAGCATTATGTTTTAAAGATGAAAAGAAAAGCTGGATTGCCGGCAGGTTCGAAGCAGTCCGCTGCAATAACTAAAATTAATCAGCCCCGCTGATATACTCAGCGGGGTTTTTATATTTTACAGGAGAAAATATGAGAAAGTTACTTTTACTGTTTATTTCGCTGTCTCTTCTTGCTATGTACAGCTGCGGTAAGAACGAACAAAAACCCGATGAGAAAAAAGACGGTAATACTGAAGTTAAAACAGAAAATAAATCTTCAGAGCAGAAGTCAGACGGCAAACAGGATGATAAGAAGTCAGGTGATAATGAACTTGGTATGAAGACAGGATTACCGGCAGATTTTCCTAAAGATGTACCTCAGCCTCCAAGTTCAAAATGCGTCGGTTCAATTGTTAATCAGACGGAAGGTACTACTGTCACTTTTTCATCAACTTCAAAGGTACTGGAAATAGCTTCTTTCTATAAAGATGAAATGAAAAAAGCTGCATATCAACTCGAAGCAGGTATGGAAGACCTCGTTAACGATAAAGGCGGTATGCTTAAATGGAATAAACCCGGAAAAGAAGTTGAACTTCTTATGAGTTTTAATTCAGACCAGAAAGCAACTGATATAGTACTTTCATATAAAGATAAAAAGTAGCTTTTCCTTATGGAGGGATTAAGTGAACTTCTGAATCGTAAGGAAGTAAATGTTTTAGTCTCAAGAACTGACAAGATTGGCGATGTTATTCTAACTCTGCCGCTTATCAATGAGTTTAAAAGACTCGTACCAAATTCAAGAATATCTTTTTTAATAAGCAGAAAACTGGAAAACCTTATTGACGGTTATAAAGACGTCGATAAGGTTTTTTCCATTGAGGATATTAATTTAAAAGTTTTCCTGAAAGAAAACAAGTTCGATGTTGCTGTAAGTGTTTTTCCTGTCAAAGAACTTGCAATGGCTTTTTATAAAGCCGGCATCAAATACAGAGTCGGTACTGCATACCGCCTGTATTCAGTTCTATTCAACCAAAGAATCAAGGAACACAGAAAATACGCAGAAAAAAACGAAGCAGATTATAATTTAAACCTCCTTAGCTTTCTCGGTAAAGATATTTCATTCGAAAAGAAGTTCTTCTTTAATTATTCAGATGAAGAATTAAAGAATTTGCAGAAAAAAGTACCTTTTAATCTCAGCGATAAATTCGTTGTAATTCATCCCGGAAGCAAGGGGTCTGCAAGAGATTTGCGGCTTGAGAAGATGATTAAAATACCTGAGTACATTCTGAAAAGCCATAAGGATTTTAAAATTGTTCTTACAGGTATTCTACAGGAAAAAACTATTACTCAGTCTTTCAGGGATGTATTCAAAGACAGTATTATTGATTTAGCGGGTGAAATATCTTTAAGAGAATTAATGGTATTGATTGATAAAAGCAGTCTGTTCATTTCTAATTCTACCGGTCCTATTCATATTGCAGGTGCCCTGAATAAAAACATTATTGGTTTCTATCCGAATTCTGCTCCGATGAATTCAGTAAGATGGAGACCATTAAGCAATTATTCTAAAATTATTTCGCCTGTATCGGGTGATGATATGTCAGAAATAGATAATGAAGTTATCAATACCGCGATTAGTGAGTTTTTAAATCACTCAAATATTTGAAACATTTTATATAATTTTAGGTTAAAAGTAAAAGATTAAAATTAAAATATGAAAAACAGAATAGCAGCTCTACTCGTAGTATTTGTATTTATTGCAGGAATCTCATACGGACAGGATTCAACTAAGAAAGAATTCAGGAAAGTCTCACAGAATGCATTCGGACTTGGTGAAAGACTGGAATATGAAATAAGTTATGGTTTTCTAACTGCAGGAACTGTTGTGTTTGAAGTTTCGCCTAATTTTGTTCAAATGAACGGTAGAAACTGTTATGAAATAAATGCCACACTTAATTCAGCTTCAAGTTTCGAATGGGTTTACAAAATTCAGGACAGGTATTTATGTTATCTCGACGCAGAAGGACTTTTTCCCTGGAAGTTTGAACAGCATATAAAAGAAGGCGACTATTCGAAAGATTTTGTAGCAATTTTCGATAATGCCAACAACAAGGTGAAAACTACTACAGTCGTTAAGGGTGATAAGAAACCTGACGGCGAATACACAATAACCCCATATTCACTCGATATTATCAGTGCATTTTTCTATGCCAGAACTATGCCGGTTCAGAATATGAATAAAGGCGAGACCATCACTCTCACAAGTTTTTATGATGATAAGAGTTATGATTTAAAGGTTAAAATTCTTGATAAGGAAACAGTTGACGTTCCTGCAGGCGATTTCAGGTCCGTGATTGTTCAGCCGCTTGCTGAAGAAGGAGCATTGATAAAGAAAGCAGAAAACATTGCAGTCTGGATTTCACAGGATGAAAGAAAGATTCCGGTGCAGGTAAAACTTGATATAATTGTAGGGTCAGTA
>CAIUQV010000216.1 GCA_903901375.1 uncultured Ignavibacteriota bacterium | reverse complement strand
TTCCATGCTACGTTAGCATTAACTGTAGATACACAATTTAGAGAAGTGGTTACACCTGAAGTCTGAGCAACCCATGTTTGCGCGTAAACACTCGCAGACATTGCAATTGCTAAAACTAATAATAGAAGTTTTTTCATTATTACTCCATTTAAGTTTATAATAATTGTTACTATAACAAAAATTAACTATTAAATTATTTTTAAGCAATATAATATATTGTATATCATATTCTTAGGAATAGCATATAAGATTCTGAAGAATTCGGATTTAATGCAACAATATGAAAAATAAAAAGCCCGGCACTTTTCAGCACCGGGCTTTTTTTATACATCAATTAACCTTATTTAAGTAAAGTCATTTTCTTTATAGATGAGAAATCACCAACCGATAATTTATAGAAATAAACACCGCTCGATAAGTTTGCACCGTTGAAGTCTACTGAGTAAGAACCTGCGTTCTTTACTTCGCTGACCAGGGTTGCAACTTCTTTACCAAGAATATCATAGACTTTTAATGAAACAAGTCCTGATTTTGGTAATGCATAGTTAATCTTTGTTACAGGGTTGAACGGATTTGGATAGTTCTGTGACAACTGATAATTTGCAGGTGTCTCATTACCGCCTATGCTTGTAACTGTGCAAGGATCAACCTGTGCTACGCATAATCCAGGTAATACTGTTCCTAATGCACCGCCGGTGATTAAGATTTTTACTTTACCTGATGGTGCTATCCAGTTTGTAACTGCTGCCCAGTAGTTTGATGCTGAACCTGTTACGCCTCTGCCGTAAATCAATGTTGATTCCCAGGTATTTGTTGTTGCGTCGAATACACGGATACTATCACTTGTGTTCGATGTACCGCCTGTCATTTCACCAGGTACGAAATAGAACTTGGTTCCGACACCTGTACCGCCCGGTCTTGAAGAACCTGTTACGCCTGTTGGTAATGGAACATCCGGACCGGCTGCCCATGTGATAGTTGTTGCGTTTGCACCGATTGTACCAATCTGAGTATTCTTGAAGAATGCAGCGTTGTAACCTGCTGCAATGATAATTTTATTACCAACAATACCGATTGCTGCACTTCTTCTTCCTGCAAGGCAGGCTGTTGATGTACCCCATGTATTATCAGCAACTCTGTAGAAGTAAACAGTAGTTGAAGGAGCTGCCCAAGGACCGCCGACTACAAAGATAACACTGTCACCCCAGTTTACTGATACGTGACCGGATAAAGCTGCCGGTAATGGAGCAATTGATGTCCATCCTGTTGCAGGTGTATATTTATAACATGTAGTACCGCCTGTTGCTACTGCAGCTGAACCGCCGATTAGATATAAAGCATTTCCAACTCTTGTTAAAGAATGACCTGTTTTAGCTTCAGGTAATACTGTACCTAATGAGTAAGTGTTTGTGTTGACATTATATCTCTGAACTACTGTTGAACCTGTTCCTGTTGCAGTTGAACCTGTAACATAAAGTGTATCTACAAGAACTGCGGATGCATGTCCGAATACACCTGTTGTATAAGCAGGTAATGTACCGTAGTTACAGCTTAATGTTGGATAGTTCAATGTAAGAGGAGCAACTACACTACCTTCTGCTCTCTGAAGGAAAGCTCTGTATCCTGTCCAGAGAACTGTAGGTGACTGCCATGGACCTGCTGCTGTTGTTGCCCAGCCCGGCCATATTGGAGTTGTTGTGCTTTCGTCGGAAGCTACGAAAACACCTGTCATTGTTACAGGGTTTGTAAGCATACCAATGAACACACTGTCTGTACCGGTAACGTTTGCCCATGTTGTAGGCAGGTTAAAATCGAAGAAATTAACTGTTGGCCAGATAGGAACTGCACTGGCTGTTACGGTTGTCGAGTCCATAATTGGTCCCGGCATTCCGTTTACGCTCTTCCACATAACAACTTTAAAAGTCCAGTTTGCAACACCAGTAGAAAGTCTGGTTAATGCAATACAGAACTTTGAAAATTTATAGGGATAGCCTGTTGGAATGAACTTTGTACAGAAACCGCTTGGGTTACCTGCTGTAGCATTCCAACCATAACCGTTTTCTGCAACACCGTCGTCATGAATCTGACCGCCTGAACACTGAACTCCGGCATCAACTTGTGTAGAGAATTTTACGGGTGAAACCTGTGTTGATTGTCCAAAAGAAAGACCTGCAGTTAACAACAAAACTGCAATAGCAATTGAATAGATTTTTCTCAAATTTTTTCTCCTTTAATTTAAGATTTATAAAAGTGATAAAAATTAATACAAATTCGTATAAATGTCAATATAATATAATACAAATCTTTAGTGTAAAATTTATATCAACCTACCTAATATAACCGGAATGTCAAATTCCGTTTAAAAATCGATATAACCATTATTATAAAAACAAACAATTAAAAAACCAATTTATCCGGATTCTTTAATATTAATGAATTTTATTTATTACTGTTTTATTGTAATTCGGTGTTAACTTTATTATTGTTTAATTTTAGTCCAATTATTATCCATTTAAGATGTACTTTTTTATCTTTTAATAATTACAAATAAGAATTTATTTCGTAACAATTAATACAAATTCATTTTAGAAAGTAAATACTGATTGTTATTCTAATCTACTTTGACTAATAAATCGTTATGTCAAATATAACTCTTTGACTTTTTATTTTATGACTTTTTAAATATGTTATAAAAACAACAATAATAATTTTGAATAAAGAGAAACTTATAAATTATCTGAATTCACTCGACGGCTGGATGGCATATTTCGGTTTTGAGAAAGTAGAAACCGAT
>CAIUQV010000215.1 GCA_903901375.1 uncultured Ignavibacteriota bacterium | reverse complement strand
GGAGTTAGGAGCTAGAAGTTAGAAGTTAGTATAAGAGCAAAAGATAAGCAAGAGATTGCACCACAGAGTTCACAGAGAAGTCACAGAGAAACACAGAGGTTTTTTAGGCAAAGAGATTTAGAGAAGGAGTTAGGAGCTAGAAGTTAGAAGCTAGTTTAAGAGCAAGAGATTGCACCACAGAGTTCACAGAGAAGTCACAGAGAAACACAGAGGGTTTTTAGGCAAAGAGATTTAGAGAAGTTAAGAGTTAAAAGTTAAGAGTTAAAAGTTAAGAGTTAGAAGTTAAGAGTTAAGAAAGAGAGTATATAAGAAGAGCCGGATTTAATAAGGTCCGGCTCTTTTATTTTAAGATTTTATTGTATCAGATTTTATTATTTCACTTTAAGAATTAATTGTTCCAGCCGGCTTCACTTTTATACTTTGTGAAATAGACTATGATGTCGGCTTCGCTTTTGTACTCGGTGAAATATACCTGCCAGTCGGCTTCTGATTTATACTTTGTGTAGAACCAGATACCGCTCATTGGTCTTGCTTCGCTTTTATAATCGGATTCGTAAACGATTAAATTAGCTTCACTTTTGTACCTTGAGACGTAGATAACTTTATCTGCATCGCTTTTATACTTAGTGATGTACACAATCTGCGAGGATGCTTCATTGGAGCCGAGGAAGCACAATGCAGTGACGACGAAAACGAAAACAAATATTAGTTTCTTCATAATTTTTATGATTAAAGTTTTATTTCAACGTAATAAACTTTGTTCTTCTTCTGAGCAAGGAACGTGATAACACCTTTTGCGGAGTCTATGTTCAGCTCGGATATTGCGTCGTAATCTGATGTCAGCTTTTCATCGTTCTTAAACAGGTAACTTACGTCAAACCCTTTAGAATCTGATACTCCCGCAAGGTAGTAAAAATCATTTTTATAAGTGCTCAGATTTGATACATAATTAAACTCATCTGATTTCCAGTCGTTGCAGACGAGATAGAATTTCAACTGCGGGTATTCTTCGCCTTTAACTTTAATGCTTCTGGTGGCAGTGTATGCAAAGTCGCCCTTATCGTTAACGATGCTGTTTGAAGTTTGTCCTTCATAACTTCCGATTTCATCAAACGGTCCGTATTTCTTTGTGCCGTAGACATAATAGGATTTATTCGGAATGTTCTTCTCGTAATCACCATAAATGGTACCGAGATAGGAAATTTTATTATTCTTATTGAACTTTATGTCGTAGATGTAAGAATATTTATCAGAAATAATCTTTGTTCCTTCCATCAGGTATGCATTATTATCTTTATCCACCGAAGAATAATAAGGTACATCGCTTTTATTGAACTGGATTCCCATTACGGAAGAACTTGTAACGACTTCTTTTCCGTCAATATAAAGAGTATTGGTGTATGAACCGTCCGGAAGTGTATCTGCACCGACGATTGCGAGCTTGCCCGAAGGAGTGAAAGATATTTCATAAATACCTCTTAAGAAAGTTCTGCTGACGACATCATTACCTCTGACGACGAACTGCGACATAGGATAATCGGCGACTTCTTCGGAAGCGCAGTAAACGGGATTGTTATCTTTATCGAATTCGAGCGGAGTTGAAACGAACGTAAACTTTTTAAACTCTTTATCTCCGCAAACGAGGAAGTAACTGTTTTTACCGTCTGCGTATTCTCTGGCGATGTAATAAATATTGCCTAAAGAATCCTGGTATGTACTTCTGTTATAAATTTCATCGTAAGCTTTCATTTCAATGTTACCGATAACGATCATCTGTTTCTGGTTTTTACAGGCAATATAATAATCCTGTCCGGATTTAGTCATACCGACTTCAAACGCAGGTTCGTGTTCGCCTTCGCCTGCAAAAGGTTTCATTGCGGATAAATAGATAGTATCGTACTGTTTACCGAATTCAAATTCACCTGAAAGTGTGTTGTACTTCACCCTGAAATCTTTCACACCGTCATTTGCGATGAAATAGATTCCGTCGCCGTTAAACGTGAGCGGGAAATTGATAAAATTAAACTGATTAAGCACCTTGCCATTCTTTACGAAGAAATAGCTGACGACATTATCGTTAACTGTGTTTGTGGCAATGGCATAGTAATTTCCGTTTTTATCGAAGACAACGTCGTAGGAATAAATACCCGAGTAGAAATCGGAATTTCCCTTATTGCTGATGATGTTTGATTTAAGCTTAACGGTATCGTAAGGAGAATACACGTAAGTTCCGGTTTTAACGTCGTACCTGAAATCGTACAGCGAATAAGGCTGACCGTTCAGACCGTCGAATATTTTCTTTTCTTTGATATCCTGGGCATTTACAACAGCCCCGAAACATAAGACTAACAGCAGTACTAAAAGTTTTTTCATAAATTATAATAGTTTTTAAATGTTTTCCAATCTTCAGATATGTATATGAAACCCAAATAAATCTAAATTGTTCCCTGAAATCCTACTCTCCGTACAAAGTAATAACGAGGTTTCTTTCGCCTCCGCGGTTCCTGTGTTCGCAAAGATAAATTCCCTGCCAGATACCGAGATTAAACCTGCCTTTGGTGACCGGAAGAGTAAGGCTGCAGCCGATAATGGATGCCTTGATATGAGCCGTCATATCGTCCGGACCTTCCTGAGTATGTTTGTAATAGTTTATTTCCTCGGGAACGACGTCCGTGAAGAACTTTTCCATATCACGTCTGACGGTAGGATCGGCATTTTCATTGATAGAAAGCGACGCAGAAGTATGCTGAATAAAGATAACGGCAAAACCGGATTTGATATCTTTTATTTCGGGAATGGCTTTAAGAATTTCATCGGTAATCAGATGGAATCCCCTGCTGCGTGAAGCTAAAGTAATTTCTTTCTGAATGATTTTCATAGTTACATTGTTGTATGATACAAATTACACAATTTATACACAAATTTGTAAACAAATTTTTAAACTCAATAAAAAGATTTATTGTTTGTATCTTTGTACGGGAATACACGTATTTACTTTAAACATTATAAGGGGTATGAGAACATTATTATTACTGCTTTTATTTTTATTTACTTCATATACATTCGCACAGGACAGCGTTAAATCAAGTCCTGCAATAATCAAGGGATATGTGAAGACAAAGGAGGGCAAGCATATTGAAGGTGCAAACGTTGTGATAGAAGGTACTATTGACGGTGCCACTTCGGACGACAAGGGGTTTTACGAATTCGAGACGGAGAAGACGGGAGAGAGGGTGATTTTATGCACGGCGCTTGACTTCGGCGAGAAGAAAATCAAAGTGAAGATTGAAAACGGCGAAACGCTTGTGCTGGATATTAACCTGTCGAAGACTGATTTCAGGACTGAGGAAATTTCAGTTACTGCGAGTTCGTTTACATCGGGTGATAATTCGCGTGTAACGTTAACGCCGCTTGAAATAGCGAGAACGCCGGGAGCGAATGCAGATCTTTACCGTGCGATAACAACTTTTCCGGGTTCGAACCAGGTGGACGAAGGAAGCCGCATTGCAGTACGCGGAGGCGACCCCAGCGAAGTACTGACTATACTTGACGGTGCCTCGCTTTACAATCCGTTTGTCTTCAGCGATGATTACAACACATCTTCTTTTTCGACTGTGAATCCATGGGGTATGAGAGGAATAAATTTTTCGAGCGGAGGGTTTCCGGCGAGGTTCGGGAATGTACTTTCGGCAGTGCTTGATTTACAGACATACGACATACCTCAGACGAGCGGGCTTTTTGCGATAGTAGGACTGGCGAATGCGACTCTTTCGGGAGTGTATTCAAAAGGAGGAAAGTTCGGAGCGACTTTTACGGCGGGTACGTTTTACGTTAAACCATACCTGAAATTAAACAACATTGACCAGGACTACAACCCAACGCCTACAACTTCAAACTTTGGAGGAACGATAACTTATAAAACCAGTACGACAGGGCTTCTGAAGGTATATGCGAATTACAGTTACGATAATGTGGGAGTGAGGAATACGAGTCCGACTTATGACGGATACTACACGGGAGAATCGAAGAACTTTTTTACGAACGTTAAGTATTCATTTGCCCCGACTGCAGTGAGCATGCTAAGCACGAGTGTTTCTTACAGCATTTACAACAGGAAAGAAGGATACGGAGTACTGAACGATGTATCGGACAATGTGTATTCAAAAGTACGTACTGATTTCAGTATGCCGATTGGTCAGAAGTTTGATTTCGGTACGGGGCTTGAGTACGAATACAACGGTTACAAAGTGGACGGGACATTTCCGATTTACACTTATTATTTAAGCACATCTGCACCATCGGTAAAATTTAATGTGAACAAGAACAACGGAAGAATAGGTTCATACGCAGAGACAAAGTTTAAACCGTCTGCAGACTTTTTACTGGTAGCGGGAATAAGGAATGACTATTACACACTTTCATCGAAGGCAGTATTCGACCCGAGACTTTCTGCGGTTTACAGAATATCAAAGAACAGTTTTATAAAAGGCGCAACAGGAATCTACCACCAGAATCCTGCACTGCAGAATTTTGTACAGACAAACACCAATGCCATAAAGCCTGAGCAGGCAATACATTATATACTTGGGTATGAGTACAACAGGGAGAACGATTACATATTAAGGATAGAATCGTATTACAAAGATTATTCCGATTTAATATCCTACGACCCGTACAACTATCTGACGGCATCTATAGGAAAAGGAACGGCAAAGGGAGTGGATGTATTTTTAAAGGTGAGACTGAAACCAAAGTTTAACGGATGGATTTCTTATGCATACACGGATTCAAAACGCAAAGGGTTTGATGCGGGAACATTATCCCCTGCCGATTATGACATCACGCACAGTTTATCCGTTGTAGGGACCTACAACCTGACAGACAGGCTGACAGTTGGTGCATCTTACAAAGTAAGCACGGGCAAGCCTTTCACGCCGGTAACGGGAAGTCTGTTTGACCCGAACAACAATGTTTACATACCGATATATGCAGAGAAAAACTCGGACAGGTTTCCGACATACCAGAGAGTTGATTTAAATGCGCAGTATATATTCGCACTGTTCAACAGGTTTGCAGTAGCATTCCTGGCATTGAACAATTTGTTTAACACGAGTAATTTATACCAGTACAACTACAACTTTGATTATTCAAACAGAATTGAAGTAAATTCAAACAACAAGAGAATAATCTATTTTGGAATGGGATTACAACTATAATTTAAATAATACTTATGAGAAAACTATTTTTAGCAGTACTATTAATCGCGATTACATTTAATACATTAAAAGCAGATGACTTCACAGACGCAGTGATAAAGGCAAAGAAAAACCTTCAGTCTGCCCTGAACACATACGACGAGAAAGCACTGCTGAAAGTGCGCGGAGAATTTGAAAGAATACTTCAGCTGAAGAAGCAGGAATGGATTGTAAATTATTACATTGCGATGGTGGATTATTCGATTGCTTACACGGCGATGGGCGGAAAGCAGGACAAGGACAAGGTGAAGAAATACACTGAATCGGGTTTGAACTTCATAGAGAAATCGATACTCGTGAGGGATGATTTTTCGGACAGCTACGTGCTGAGGTATGCACTGAACTTTAACAGATGGGTTTATGAACAGGACAAGATGGCTGACATAATGCAGCAATCGGGCGATGCGAAAGAGAAAGCCGAGAAGCTAGATCCTGAGAATCCGAGGTTTTACCTGATGGACGGAATGTCAACGTTCTACATGCCGGAAGCCTTTGGCGGAGGAGCAAAGAAAGCAACACCGATATTTGAGAAATCAGTTGAGATGTTTGGTAAAAGAGTTGAGAAGGAAGCTTACTACCCCGACTGGGGAAAAGACCTTGCATACGGATTTCTTGTGATGTCTTACGCTAAGAGAGACGACGACGGCAACAAGAAAAAGGCGGCGGATTTATACGATAAAGCGAGCAAAGAATTTCCTGATTCAGGATTTCTGAAGGGATACGTCAAGAAACAACTTGAAGAGCTGAAATAATACAAAGCAACAGATTATAAAACTCCCTGTCATTTAATTTCAGGGAGTTTTTTAAAACAGAGAAAAGATGGAAACACTAAAAGATATACTAAGGGATACATTCGAAACAGAATTTCCGATATCAGGAGGTTACGGCAACTCACCCGAGGATGCGATTGTGATAGAATGCGAAAAGACAGGAGACGGAATAGAGATGGAGTACAGGATAGTAAATTACCTGATGCTTTTGCTTGACAAGACAGGAAACCTGGAAAGGCAGGAACTTGTACACGAGGAAGACAGGCATTACGACAAGATAATTATGGCGCTTGAAGATGACGAAGAATCGTTTTATGAATTCTATTTTGATATAAGTAAATTCTTCGGGAAGTTTTAGCAGGATTTCTTCTGCATTTCTTTACCTTTCATCTTGTTCCAATCTTTGCAATATTTAAACGATGAATAAAGTATTCAAATATTATGTGCTTTTCCCGCTGCTTGTAATTTCAGCCGGAGTGCTTTCCGTGATAGTGGGTTATAAGATATACAATCTGAATACTTACAAAGTATATTTAATTGCTCCCGAAACCAGCATACTTGTATCTACTGATTTTCCCGCTACAATATTAATCAAAGGAAGAAAGACACCCGACGTGGTGGAAGTTTATGTTGATGACAAGCTTTCGGAAAAGATAATGTTTAAGGATGCTGCATACACAGACCTTGGAGAGCTGAAGATTGCAAATTTAAAGATTGATCCTTTATACCTTTCGAGCGGAAAACACAGCTTTACGATAGTGCTGACGGGCAGTATGTTTCTGAAGGAGAGCAGGATATCAGCTGACTTTATTTACGAAAAGATGAATAATTTTTCATCTGCTAACAGTAAAGAGAAAACTGATGCGATGAAGAAGTACTTTGCTGAGGATGTTTCGCAGATGATAGTGGCGCTTAACAATGCGAGGGAATATTACATAAACAGCGACTGGAAGACTTCCGAGAAATACCTTGCACAGAAACAGAAAGTACTGAATGCAGATGTTGAAGGAAGCGTGAAGGCGAAGCTGGCTGAGGTGATACAGGCGATAGAAAACAAAAACAGTCTTGACTCGATATACAATTCTGCAAATGCACTGAACGTGGAGCTTTACAACAAAGGATATCCGGTAACAAACCTTATGTTTGAATACAGGTACAAGAACGGGAACAACAATTCCCTGCTGATGTCATACGGAATATCAGATTCAGTATTGCTTGAGAAAGAAAACCAGCGTTCACTCGTACACATAATAAAAAGGCTAGACGGAATAAACGTGAAGGAGCAGTTTCTCGGGATAAAGCTTCCGAACTCTCCGTTTGCATTCATACTTGAAGACAATATGAATTTACTGACAGAAAGATACTTAAGAATATTCAGTACGGACGAGACAACTGCAAAGAATGAGATATCCAGAATGACTAACGGATACATCAGGAAGAATGAAGATGCTTCATACATACTCGGAAAGATAAAAGAAGAATCGCAGAAATACATCATCAATAAGACATTTACAGAAATGCTTAGGAAATCGAATGCGTATCACGAGATAAGGCATTTGAATGATTTCAAAGAAGCGAGAAGAATCGGGAAATCTGTGCCAGAAGTGCTGAAATATTTCTACGGCGACATAAAGAACGAGAACTTCTTTTCGCTTGACAGTTCATTCAGGACAGAGAAAGATATCTGCGAGACACTGCTGAAAGTGAATCCTGAATTTTCAGCGTACCTTTATGAACTTGTGAATTCTACAGGGCTCAGAAGGCTTGTGCTTTTAAACCTGTTTGAGAAACTTGTGAATCCGGACAAAGACGACACATCGCATCAGTGGGCGGCAAAGCTGATAATATTTCAGCTTGCAAAATTAAAAGGGTTTACGGATAGAGATTTAATTTCGTTACCGCTTGAAGGAAACGAGGGCGAGTGGTACACGATACTTAAGAAACTGATGGACGTACCTGCAGAGCAGCTTGAAAGGGATACGGCAAGACTGCTGCTGATAGAATTTGAAGGGTGAGACAAGAATTACCTTCCCGGTTAAGATAACCGGGAAAGTAATTAAAAAGAGTCAGTTTAAAAACCTGTCGAGAGCGTTATAGAAAAGTTCTGCTCCTTTAGTAAAACCATTTTCGAAATCTGTTTTGTTAGCTTTACTGTTTGCAAGGAATTTTCCGAATTCAATATGTTCTGCTTCGTTCATATGCTCATCGAAATAAACAGTATCTGTTTCCGAGAAACCATAATACTTTAAAAGACCTTCCTTTTTAGTTTTAGCAACTTCAGGCTGCTGAACTTCGAACGAATGAATTGCTCCCAGAAGTTCGGATGGGTTCATTTTTGATAACTCATCATTAATATCTTTCATAGAAGGATATTCATCGCATTTCAGTTTTGACTTAAACTGATTCCACATAGGAATGTGTGAAGTTTCCTCGCGTACAACTTTTTCAGATTCGTCAGAGACAGCATTCAGTCCTTTTACCGACTGTGCCCAGAATACCGGAATCTGTTCGACGAGTTCAAGATAAGCGTAAGAGTACTTTGACAGCTGGTCCTGAGTGATTTCACCTTTGTTCCAGAGCTGATAGAACGGGTGTTCAGATAATTTGTGTTTTAGTTTCATTGCATTTTCCTTTCAGGAATAAAACTGAATTACGATATATAAAAGTTCAATAAATAAAACAGGAGGGCGGGGTGATAGTTAAGAGTTAAAAGTTAAGAGTTAAGAAAGAGATGAAAAAAGAAGGAGATTTTATAAGGTATAAGAGATTTACCACCAAAACGTTAAAACACAAAGAGGGGTTTCTGATAATAATTAAGGAGTAATGAATTGAAGTTATTACATTTCATATTAGGTGAGGAAAGCTTAAATTTACAAAAATTTTATAACAGATATGAAAATAAAATCAATAATACTGGCGATAGTGCTTTTAGTATCGGTTAAAGCATTTTCGAACGAGATACATTTTATGAGCGGTACTTACGCCGAAGTACTTGCAAAGGCAAAGGCAGAGAACAAGGTTGTGATGATAGACTTTTTTACTGACTGGTGCAAATGGTGCGTAGAGCTTGACAAGAAAGTTTACACCGTAGACGAGGTAGCAGATTTTGCGAATACAAATCAGGTGAACTGGAAAATAGATGCCGAAAAAGGCGAGGGTATAGAACTTGCGAAGAAATTCGGAGTATCGGGATACCCCACAGTATTATACGTAAACTCTGACGGGGAAGAGATTGACAGAATAGTCGGGTATTTCCCTGCGAAAGAATTTCTTCCGCTTATGAAGGATTATGTTTCAGGTAAGAATACGATGAAGAGTTTAAAACAGACTCTAAGCACAAACCCGGATGATGTGGAAGCAAATTTCAGACTTGGAAAAAAGACTGCTGATGCCGAAAATATGGAAGAAGCAAAAAAGTATTTTGATAAAGTAGTAACACTGGACCCGGGTAATAAGAGCGGCTGGACAGATGATGCAGAGCTTTACCTTGCACAGATCAAAAACACACCTGCTGACATTGAGGCTTTCATAAACAAATATCCTGACAGTGATTTAGCAAAGCAGGCATACATATATTTAGCAGAAGTTTCACTGGAAGGAAATGACTACACAAAAGCAGACGGATATTACAAGAAACTTTTTGATAAATACGGGAAAAATGATGAAGACATTACATTTGCATACGGACAGTATTTATTAACGAAGATATATTCGATAACGAAGAAAGAAAAACTGACGAAAGAAGACTGCGGAAACGGAATCAAGTTAGCGAATGAGTGTTTAGAATACGTAAAGGGCGGAGTAAACGAAGCATCGTGTTATTATTATTTATCCATATTTTATTTTAACAGCGGCGATAAGGCAAAAGCAAATGAATGCATAGATAAAGCTCTGAAGATTTTTGACAGAAAATCTTTCAGAGAGCAGAAGGAGAAGATTAACAAATAAATGTACAGAGATGAGTTTATGAGACGTGCCATACGCCTTTCTCTTGAGAACGTAAAGAAAGGCGGTGGTCCGTTCGGAGCAGTGATAGTAAAGGATGGAAAGATAATATCATCGGGTACGAACAAAGTGACACTGAAGAATGATCCGACTGCACACGCAGAAATAGATGCAATAAGAAGAGCATCGAAGAATTTAAACAGTTTTGATTTAAGCGGGTGCGAGCTATACACTTCCTGCGAGCCTTGTCCTATGTGCCTTTCGGCGATATACTGGGCGAGGATTTCGAGGATATACTACGGAAACACGAAGAAAGATGCAGCAAAGATCGGGTTTATAGATGATTTCATTTACAAAGAAATAGATAAACCGCTTGAGAAGAGGAAACTGAAAATCACACAACATCTCAGGGATGAGGCACTAATGTCTTTTGAGACGTGGGATTTGAAGAAGGATAAGAAAGAATACTGAAGTATATACAACAGAGCGGCAAAGGATTCACGCATAAATGCTATTTCACTTCGAATAGGTCGCAGATTAAGTTTATCTTTTCGCTCAATTCCTTGTTGAGATATTCATTTGAAGGAGTCAGAGGAAGTTCTTTCCATTCTGAAGACAATGCTCTAAGTCTGTTAATCAGCATCCATCTATGCCTGAATGTTTCGTTGTGAAGAGCTTTAACCGAATTAAGCTGTTCTGAAGTAAACATATTAGGGTTAAGCTTTTCTTTTGCATAATTAGAATCAACTCTGAAATATTCAATTCTTGACGATTTAAAAATCTTAAACAGATAATCTTCCTTTGAATAGCCAAGGGTAGTTAAATAAAATCTGAACTCCTGCTGGCTGTTGAACGTTGAATCTTTTTTATTCGCGAGACTGTCAACCGGTATACCACTGGATTTAATATTTTCAATAACAGCTTTATTAGTTTCAAATTTAAGAGCTTTATAAACTTCGCGGTCGAACACATTCTGAATGATGAAGAGGAATATAAGGCAGAAGAATGCCGCGGCAAGAGGAGTAATAACCCAGCCGGTACCAATCTTCAGAAGAATTTTATAGTTCATATACCTGCCGCCTTTTGCGAGTCCAATACCCATAACGCCTCCGACGATTGCCTGAGTGATTGAAACAGGGACTAAAGGAAACGAAGGAAGTCCGACAGAATTTAAGAGCTTTTCTATCGAAGTGGATGAGAACAGAAACAGCACAAGAGATGCACCGAAGATAACAGAGATGGAAGAGACCGGAGTAAGTTTAAATATTCTTGAACCGACGGTTTCCGTTGTGTTCTTTGAGTAAGTGATAATACCGACTACGATTGACAAAGCGCCTGTAAAGAACAACTGATACAGCGAAGTAATGACGAATGATTCAGAAATTCTGATATCAGTAAACGGAGATGAAGAAATAAAAACACCGATTACCTTTGAGATATTGTTTGCCCCAAGGCTATAAGCACCGAAAGCAATGACAAAGACAGTAAGTATTCTCATAAACCTGTCAATACGGAGCAAATGAAGTTTTACTTTCTTTAAGAAAATCATCAAAAGCTGATACGTAAGAAAGGCAAACATACCAGCGAGCAATGGATTCAATACCCATGAGAAGACAATATTTGCAAGCGACTTCATATCGGTTGGAGAGGAAGTGAATAAATTCCATCCGAGAATAGCACCTACAATAGCCTGAGAAACGGAAACGACAAGCCCCCTTTTCATAAGCAGAAAAACAGTAAGAGCGGCAGAAAACGAAACAGTGAAAGAACCTGCGATAGCGTTGACATCACCGAGTGCGCCAAGAGTATGAGTAGCACCAAAACCGCTGAGCATAGCACCGAGCAGAACGAATACTGACGAGATAATAACGGCAGTAGTATGTTTCAGTATTTTAGTACTTGTAGCAGTACCGAAAATATTTCCTGCATCGTTAGCACCGAGGTTCCAGCCGAGGAATAAACCGCTTAATAAATAAATCCAGGCCATTTATACTAACCGTATCTTTTGATTACTGCGATTGACAGCCTGTCGCAAACATCTTCTGCGGCGTCTGCAATCTTTTCAATATTAACAGCAAAGGTACGGATATGCATTTTTCTGCTGAGTTCACATTCTTCGTTCTCGAAGATTTCTCTTTTCAGACGGTCGGCAAGCTTATCCGACTCTTTCTCGAAGAAAATAGTTTTATTGACGTAGTCTCTGACGATTTGAATTTCTGTGAAATATGCCCTGACTGCTGAGATCATACATTCGACAGCCGAGATGGCAGTATCGGCAAGGTCCATAAACTTTTCTTCCAGGACTTCGGGAATATTGGGGCTTTCAACGGAGAACTGGAAAAGGATTTCCTTACACACATTAAGAACCTTATCGGTACTTTCCAGAAGTCCGAGAACGTCACCACGCTGTTCAGGAATGAGAGTATGTCTGTATAATTTTGTTTCGATAGTTCTTCTAAGCGTATCGGCATCATTTTCAGTAACATCTATTTTATTTAAAGTATCTTCAAACAGGTCTTTCTGATTCTTCAAATAATACTTTAAACCTTGTTTCAGGTAGAGACCTCCATTCAGGACCTTATCCAGGAACTCATCAATCTGAACTTCAAGCTTTTTAGTTTTCTTTAGTAGCATATTAATATTGTAATTACAGGAATATAAGAAAATAGCAAACGGCTTTTAATGAAATAATTTAGGTACATATTGAATTCAGAGGTTATATAAACTATTTTTGATGAATAAAATACAACAATATGAAGTCATACAGAAAAGAACTCTGGTTTAACACTACAAAAAGGCGCGAGCTGATAAACATAACGGGTGAAGTCGAAAAGTGCATAGCGGAAAGCAAGGTAGTGGAAGGACTTGTGCTTGTGAATGCAATGCACATAACTGCGAGTGTGTTTATAAATGATGATGAGTCCGGACTGCATCACGATTATGAAGTCTGGCTTGAAAAGTTAGCACCTGAGAAACCATATTCGCAGTATAAGCACAATGGTTTTGAAGATAATGCCGATGCACACCTGAAAAGAACGATAATGGGAAGAGAAACCGTGGTTGCGATAACAAAGGGTCAGCTTGATTTAGGACCGTGGGAGCAGATATTCTACGGAGAGTTTGACGGAAAAAGGAAGAAGCGTGTACTGGTGAAAATTATAGGTGAATAGATAAAACAAAAAAGCCCTGAATGATTACAAACAGGGCTTATACGATAAATCCTTTATGTTATAAATGGGCATTAAGTTTGTCGACGATATTGCCTTTAGGAACTGCTCCGACAATCTGGTCAACGACCTGTCCGCCTTTAAAGATTAAGAGAGTAGGAATACTTCTGATTCCGAACTTTCCTGCAATCATCGGGTTATTATCGACATCAACTTTTCCGATTTTTGCTTTTCCCTGATATTCTCCTGCAAGTTCTTCAACGATAGGAGCTATCATTCTGCAAGGTCCGCACCAGACAGCCCAGAAGTCTATTAAAACGGGGATATCTGATTTTTCTACTTCGTCTGCAAAATTTGCATCAGTAATTTCGAGTGGGTGCATTTATTTTATCCTTTCTGATTTATATAGGTTATTATTTAATATGATTAATTTATCCTTAAATTATCTTCTCCAATTATATTTTTCAAGTTTGAAATTAAGTCATTAGTGATATTGACTTTATTGGCTTTCGATTTATAATGTTTTACGTTACCATTATCCAAAACAGTGAAATACAGACCGCAGGCACCGGGATGCTTATCGGCAAGGTCTTTAATTCTTTCAATTGTATCTTTCTCCGTCTTTTCAGTATCAATAATCAACGTTAAATTAGAGCCAAGAGTTTCCTGGAAATGTTCAATGGGGTAGATATTGTCGATAGTAAGTTTAAGCTGGTCACCAGATTCTTCAGCTTTACCCTGAACGAATACGAGTTTATTGTTTTCGAATAAGTGAGGTTTCGCCTCAAAAACCTTAGAGAATGCGACACATTCTCCCCTGCCGTAGAAATCAACGAGGTTGAAAACGGCAAACTTAGTACCTCTTTTGGAGAGTTTCACAGCCAGGTCGGTGATAACTCCGCACATATTTGCAGTTCCAATTTTAGTAAAATCTATTTCATTAATATCATCGCCGAAACTGAGATTAACAAAGTTTTCAATCTGTCTTCTGTACTTTTCAAGCGGATGTCCGGTAAGGTAGAAACCGGCAGCAAGTTTTTCATTATTGTATTTTTCCAGTTCGGCAAAATCTTCATAATCTTCGAGTTTGAGTTCGGAGACACCGTTATGCTGAGGAGTATCGGAAAAAAGTCCGTGCTGTCCCTGGTTTTCGGGTGTATCTTTGATTTTAGAGGCAAACATAACAGCACGTTCCATATTTAGATACAGTTTACGTCTGTTTTTTTCAAGAGTATCAAAAGCACCCGCAAATATGAGAAACTCAATAGTCTTTTTATTAACGAGTCTTAAATCAACCCGTATAAGGAAATCCATAAAGCTTTTATAATCACCGTTTGCTTCACGTTCTTTAATAATGTTTTCAGTAGCTTTTTCACCAACGTTCTTGATAGCGCTTAAGCCGTAAATTATTTCCCCTTCTTTAGTATCCTGATTAGTGTATTTAACCCTGAAGCTGGTGAAACTTTCATTAACGTTAGGCTGAAGAATTTTAATCTTCATACGTTTGCATTCTTCGATAAGGAACTGCAGCTCAGTTTCGTCGTCTTTTCTTCCTTCCATTGAAACGGCAAGAAACTCGAGCGGGAAATGTGTTTTCAGATATGCAGTATAGTAAGCAAGGATAGAGTATGCAACTCCGTGGGACTTATTAAATCCGTAATCGGCAAAGTCGAGTATTAAAGCAAAAATCTGTTCGGCAATTTTCTTTTCAACTCCGTTTTTGACAGCACCTTTAACAAAGTCAACTTTTACCTGCTGCATTTTCTCCTTAATCTTTTTACCCATAGCTTTTCTCATATTATCCGCCTGAGCCATAGTGAAGCCTGCAACTTCACGGGCTATCTGCATAACCTGTTCCTGATAGACTATTATTCCGTAAGTATCTTTAAGGGAATTTTCCATTAAAGGATGAAGATAAGTAATTTTCTGTTTGCCGAATCTTTTATCGATAAAATCCGGAATCAGTTTCATAGGGCCCGGTCTGTAGAGAGCATTCATTGCAGCAAGGTCGTTAATGTCTTTAGGTTTCAGCTTAGACAGGTATTCGCGCATCTTGCTTTTAGAGAACTGGAAAATACCAACAGTAGCGCCTGCAGAAAACAGTTCATAAGTATCCTTATCGTCGAGAGGAATATTATCTGTTGTTAAGGAAAGATTATGGTTTTCATTGACTAGTTTAAGAGTCTTTCCAATGACTTTAAGTTCTTTAAGTCCGAGGAAGTCCATCTTAATAAGTCCTGCATCTTCAAGTCTGTTCATATCGTACTGGGTACAGTAAACTATTTCTTCAAGATTATCAGTACCTTTTTTATCGGGGTCTTTAGCACGCGACAGAGGGACGTAGTTTGTTATGTTTGAAGGAGCAATCACAACGCCCGAAGCGTGAATAGAAGCATTCTTATTCAGGTTTTCGAGCACACTTGCATAATCAAACAGGTTTTTCTTATCAATCTTTTCAGCCGGAGTACCATTATTGAAATACGCGCTGAAATCAGGAACCTCCTTAATGCACTCAGTAAGAGGTTTCACTTTTCCGAAAAGAATAGGAATGACTTTAGTAAGGTCGTTAATTTCCTTAAAAGGAAAATTAAGAACCCTGCCTACATCTTTAAGAACACCACGCGGAGCGAGTTTATTAAATGTAATAATCTGAGCGACAGAATCTTCGCCGTACTTTTCTTTAGCATACTGTATTACTTCGTCGCGTCTGTCGTCCTGAAAGTCAATGTCAATATCGGGCATAGATACTCTTTCAGGGTTAAGAAATCTTTCGAACAGAAGGTTATAATCGAGCGGGTTCACGTTAGTAATTCCCATACAATAGCAGACAAGACTACCTGCTGCGCTGCCTCTTCCGGGGCCTACCAATATACCTCTGTCTTTGGCGGAGTTTATAAAATCCGCAACGATAAGGAAGTAGCCAGAGAAATTCATGTTAGAGATAACACCAAGTTCGTACTTTAATCTCTCTTCGGTTTCGGGAGTAACATTTTTAATACGTTTCTTCATACCTTCGTGAGCGAGTTTATCAAGATAACCATCAAGAGTATTTACACCTGAATCTTCAGGAATAGGAAAGTTCGGCATATGGTGAGTCTTAGTGTCGAGCTTCAAATTACATTTCTCTGTGACTTCCAGAGTTGAGGCAAGTGCTT
>CAIUQV010000214.1 GCA_903901375.1 uncultured Ignavibacteriota bacterium | reverse complement strand
TTCTTTTCTGGCACCGACGAGAACGATATCCACACCATCTGCTGAAGCCACAGTGAGCAGGGCTTTCCGTGAGAGTGACACAGGTTTCATTTCTTCTGGAATATATTCATTAATAAGAGAATGGAAACGTTCCGAGCGATTGTTGGCAAACTCTTTATAGTAGCAGGAAATCATGTTGAGAAGTTTGAAAACAAACTTCATATACCTGTCGAAGAGTTCAACGAAATATTCATCTTTAATTTTTTCGTCAAAGAAATCTATAAGGTTATTAATCTTGAACGAAAGGTGCTGTTCGATGAAATCGTTGAAGTGTTCGATAGAGCCGAACTTTTCCCAGTTACCGCCAAGAGCCCTACCGAAAACAAAGTTACTGCTCAGGAAAGCAATATCATTCTGTTCAAGGCGGAGGTTTGTGATGGCATCTTTCAGGAAATCGTCTTCGATAGAATTTACAACTTCAAGATATTTCAGATACTCTTCTTTGTTAAACGGGTCTGTTTTAAAATCGGCGAGCCGCACAAGACCATTGTCAGTGATAGCGTTCAGTGGTCTGTTTGTAATCACCCTGATACCTTTTTCCTTTGCGAACTCCAGAACAGACATTGAGTTTCCGCACTGGTTTTTGTTAAGGCAGGCTTCTGACTCAAGCAAATTGAAAGGCAGCTGAATGTACTTAAAATGGTTATCGGGACTAATTTCCTGAGCAATTTCATAAATTCTTTCCAGCGAAGTGAAGTCAAACAGTGTTTCATTAAGCGGGAAAGTATTTGAAGAAATACCGTAGTATTTAATTTTACCCTCATTAACTTTTTCTTCAAGGTATTCGAAAGCAGACTTAATTCTTTTATAATATATTTTCTGCGAATCTTCTTTTTCAAAAGCATTCTTGCGTGCATTGCGAAGATAGTATTCAGTATTATGCAGCAGATAAACATCGATGTATCCGCCGTCATTCTGGTCGAGTCTGTGCAACTGGCGGTTGATCTGATCTTCGAGAAACTCGGGATGAATACAGTGCCAGAGGCCTTCTTCAAACTCAACGACTTCAGGGAAGGGCGATCCGTTTTTTAATTTCTTCAAAGCGAACTGATAGTTTGTTCCCTGAATGTAACCTCCTTTAGTAATAAGTGTTACATCTTCCCTTTTTAGTTTACCACTTGCAAAAACATCGTTAAGAACATTACCGATAAGAATTTCACTTCTTCCGTCGCAATAGTTTGCAGAAGTATCAATAATTCTGATACCGGAATGCAAAGCTTTCTGAAGAGCGTTGAAATGCTCCTCGATTCTGTTATCAATTCTATAGCATCCGAATCCTATTTTAGCAATATTTTCCATTTATTCTGCTTTAATTTCGAGTTCAAGAATTTTGTAACCTTTAAGAGTTTCGGTAAGGGAAAAAATCAGACCTATTCCAACGCAAACAAGACCGAGAATAAAAGTAGAAAGTGCGAAGTAGTCAGTAATTTTTGTGTTAAGAAAAATGTCAACTCCGATTAACAAAGACGTAAAGATAAAAAGGAAAAGACCCAGAACGTAAAAAAGAATAACGTTCCGCACAAGTTTCAGCCTTCCGAGTAAATCATCAAGCTGTCTGGAAACGCTTTGCAGTCTTGTGGTTTCAAGATAATCAAGTTCAGCCCCCGAGTTCATTTTGTTATGATGTCTTCTTCTTTCTTCATTCAGAATTCTGAGTCTGT
>CAIUQV010000213.1 GCA_903901375.1 uncultured Ignavibacteriota bacterium | reverse complement strand
ATTGTTAACGATAACCATCATTGCAACGAGCACAACGGGCAGGAAGAGACCGTTTAATATCTGTGAAATGATTGTAATTCTGATAAGAGGTGCGTTCGGTATTAAGATTATTCCCATTGCAACGATGAGCATTCCCGTGTAAAGAATGTAAAATTCGGGAGCTTCTTTCCATTTCTTATCGATGCCGGCTTCAAATCCGAAAGCTTCGCATATATAGAATGAACTGGCGAGCGGAAGAATCGTAGCCGAAAATATGGATGCAATAAAAAGACCGAATGAAAAAACTATTCCTGCCATTTTTCCCGCTAGCGGCTGGAGGGCGAGTGCAGCGTCTTTTGCCTCAGTGATAATTATTCCCTGCGGATGCATTGTAGAAGCGCAGGCAACGATTATGAAGAATGCAACTACTACCGTAGCAACGCATCCGATTACGATATCTATTAAAACAAATTTGTAGTTCTCGGCTTTAAGACCTTTTTCAGTAACCGAAGACTGCATATAAAACAGCATCCAGGGAGCGATGGTAGTACCTATAATACCTATTACCATTGCGAGGTAATCCGTATTCATTTCAAGTTTGGGACCGATGATAGAGTTTCCGATGGCAGCCCAGTCCGGGTTTCCCATCAATGCAGAAATGATGTACATAAACAACGCAAGACTGAAGACGATGAAAACTCTTTCGGCAATTTTGTAATTACCTTTCACTACTAGCAGCCAGACTCCTATTCCTGCAATAGGTACTGAAATATATTTGCTGATACCGAGTACCTCCATACTGCCTGCGATACCGGCAAATTCAGTAGTTGAGTTTCCAACGTCGGCAATAAGGAGTCCGAAGAAAATGAAGAACGTAATCTTCAAGCCCGAACTTTCCCTGATTAAGTCTGCGAGACCTTTGCCTGTAACGATTCCCATACGTGCATTCATTTCCTGAATCACGATTAGAACTATGAAGGCAGGTATTAAAGTCCAGATAAGGTTATAGCCATAGAGAGCTCCGGCGACTGAATATGTGGTAATGCCACCTGCATCGTTGTCAACACTGCCGGTGATAAGTCCGGGGCCAAGTATTGCAAAGAAGACAGCAAGGTTTCTGAATAAAGTTCTTCTCGACGATTTCAATCCTTTGAACATTTATCTGTCTATTCAGTTTTACGTTTATCTAAAAGGTCTTCCACGATGTCGTCTATGACAATTACACCTTCCATTTTCATTTCTTTGTTTGTAACTGGAATTGCAAGAAGGTTATATTTGGAAACTGTTTCGGCTATTGAATCTATTTCATCTGTGTCGTAAACGAAAGCAACTATCTTTCTCATAATGTCATTCAGAATCATATTCGGGTCAGCAATCACGAGGTCTCTTAGTGATACCGTGCCGATGAGTCTTTCATCTTCATCGACTATGTATAAGTAATAAATAGAATCGGATTCAGGTTTCTCTTCCCTCAGATAATTCATTGTCTTTTCGACGCTGACATTTTCTTTGAAGGAAACAAAGTCTGTCATCATAAGGCTTCCCGCAGTATCGTCTTCGTACTGAAGAATCTCGCGGATATCATCTGAGGATTCTTTTTCGATTTCATTAAGAAGGAGTTCAGCCCTGTCCTCTTCCAGTTCATCGATAAGGTCTGCGGCTTCATCAGCAGGCATTTTTTCGAGCACGTCTGCAGCTTTTTCGATAGACAGACTTTCAATCATTTCGACCTGTGCGTCTGTTTCGAGTTCTTCGAGCACGTCAGCAGCTTTTTCTTCATCAAGTGATTCGAAGATTGCTTTTCCTGATTTCTTATCGAGTTCTTCAATAACGTCGGCAAGGTCAGACGGGTGAAGAGTGTTCAGTTTAGTAAATGGTTTGGAAAGAGTAATACCGAAAGTGTTTGAATCCACTGCTTCCACGTCGTCGAAAAGAATGTATCTTCCCGGGACTTTTATCTTAAACGGAGCAAGAACAGAAGTGATAGGTCTTGCCACACCGAGTCTTCTGAAAATACCGTCAAGTCCGACATCTACAGCAACAGCATAAGAGCCGGAGTTAACTTTTACGAGTCTTATGTCGTTTACGCGGACTAGCTTTCTGCCGTTAATATCGAGAATCTGTTTATCGAGAATATTTTCTGCTAAATATAATAGGTTTGTATTTTCAGGAAGTATATAGTCAACAATCTCATTACAGTAAATAACATAATCGTTCTGTATGCGCCGGATATCGAAGTGGTCGTAATTAAGGATTCTTACTTTCTTGTCAATGATGGTTTTAACTGCGATGACTTTAGGTTTTTCATCGGAGAAGACAACGATAATATCCTTTAGCCTTCCGAGGGGCTCGCCGGAATTATCGAAAAACTTCTTGTTTAATATTCTGCTCAGATAATATGTTACTAAAAAACTCATTTTAGCCGGATTAAACTTAATGAAAATATTTCTGATGGAATAAAATCTGTTAATGTTATTCGTTACATCGTCTGCTTGTTAATAACCACAAAGAATTTAAAAATATTCATTTTAGTATAATTAAAACATATAAAATTTTGTACCTATATCAGGATTCTTTGTGAAGCGTAAAGTATGTTTCTATTCTTCGCCTTTTGCTTCAAGATGGAATTTATGAAGGAACCTGTGATAGACAGGTGTTATAAGAATTGCAAAACTTGTGAGGAAAGCTATTCCGCTGTAAAGGGCATAGAAACCTGCGAATATTTTTGCTGAGTTATTTATCAGCGGGTCGACTGGTCCCATTCCGCCAAGAATCATCGAAGCATTCATAAATGCATCGACGTATGAAAGGTTATTAAAGTAATGGTATCCCATTACTCCGATGAATAAAGATACAGAAAGCAGGATTACGTCTATGTAAACCGCAAACATAATCCTGCTTCGGAATTTCTTTCTTGATACTAATTTCTGTTTCTTGTTTTCGTAAACCATCTATAATTAATAAGTCTGTAATTCGCCTATTTCTTTTTCAACGGCAGTTAATATATCGTGATTCTTGACGCATGTCATCATATTATTATGGTCTTTGAAAAGAGGTCTGTCTATATCAAGATGTTCAACCACTTTTCTGATTGCAGTATGAGCCGCTTTAGTTCCCTTGCCAACGTTGTATTCGCGGAAGTCTATTGCCTGTGCTGCTGCAATGAATTCAATGCCGAGTATTCCCCATGCATTTTCTATTATCTGTCTGTTCTTAAGTGCTGTGTTCATTCCCATGCTCACAAAGTCTTCCTGGTCTGCGGCAGCGGGT
>CAIUQV010000212.1 GCA_903901375.1 uncultured Ignavibacteriota bacterium | reverse complement strand
CTGGTCTTCAGAAGTGAAAATACCTGCAGATAGTTCAGGATGTTCTTTATCTTCATATATAAGTTTATCTTCAGACTGATCAGTGCCGACAACGTGGAAATAAACTTTAGGACTTTCGTTTTTAGACGTCAGTTCTTTACCGGGTTCAGGAGCATCATATCTGTTATAATAAAAGCCGTTTCCCTGCCAGGAAGCACCTGAGAACTTAACCCATTTAAGATGGTCATTCAATTTTGTCTTAGTTGCAATATCAATTACGAAAAACTCATTCCAGTCTGACCCAGCTTTAGATACACCATAAACAAAATACTTAGCATCTTTTGATACTGAAGTTGTTGATATTGAAGATGTACCGTCTTCAGATAATTTATTAGGATCAAGGAAAAGCTCGGGAGTGCCATCTATACCATTCTGAATGTACAATATGCTCTGGTTCTGGAGTCCGTCGTTTTTATAGAAAAAGTAATAATCCCCTGCCTTGTTTGGTGCAGTGTATTTAGGATAATTCCAGACTTCATTAAGTCTTGCCCGTATTTTATCCCTGAACGGAATTTTATCGAGATAAGAGAATGTAACTTCATTTTCTTTTTTCACCCAGTCTTTTATTTCTTCACTTTTATCATCTTCCATCCATCTGTACGGGTCGGCTACTTTGGTACCAAAATACTCGTCAGTATGGTCAACTTTTCTTGCTTCGGGATAAACCAGTTTTTGTGCATAACCACTCAGAGAAACTGAAACGATTATAAGCACCAGTAATAATTTTTTCATGCTTTATTTAAATGAGTTTTCTATTAATAGTTTCTGCGTTTCGCTGTACCTTTTGTAAGAACCTGGTGCAGGGCTCGCACTTTCTTTACGTGAAATATAGCTTAATGTTTTACCTTTAAACATACTTTCAACAAGTCTTACTTTAACGAAATTAAGTGCTCCCATATTTTCAGGTTCTTCCTGTACCCAGGTAACAGACTTTGCATTAGTGAATCCATTCACTACATCAATAAGGTCTTTTTCGGGGAACGGATAATACTGCTCAAGCCTGACGATTGCAACATCGTTAATTTTATTTTCAGTTCTGTACTTTAATAAATCATAATAGACTTTACCGCTCGTAACAATTACTTTACGGACATTATTTTTATCAAGAGCATTGTCATTCAGCACTTCCATAAATTTGCCTCCGGTAAATTCTTCAAGTCCAGACCTGACATCAGGATGCCTGAGGAGACTTTTCGGAGTAAATAAAACAAGCGGTCTTCTCTTCTTTGACTTAGCCTGATTTCTCAGAAGGTGAAAATACTGTGCGGAAGTTGTAAGATTACAGACACGCATATTATCCTCAGCACACAAAGTAAGGAATCTTTCTATTCTTGCACTTGAATGTTCCGAACCCTGACCTTCCTGACCGTGAGGCAAAAGCATCACAAGATGATTCGGAAGTTTCCACTTAGTGTAAGATGTGACGATAAAATTATCAATCAAAGGCTGGGCGGCGTTGGCGAAATCACCGAACTGTGCTTCCCAGATTACGAGTGAAATAGGGTCAGAAGTTGTATAACCATATTCAAAACCCACAACTGCAGCTTCCGAAAGCAGACTGTCATATGGCTCAATCACTGCCTGACTCTCTGTTATGTTGTT